>JAKAAL010000783.1 GCA_021802375.1 Bacillota bacterium
TCACTTGGGCCTTGAATGTGGCGGTATGTCTTTTCATAGCGTGTCCAGTGTAACACTTGAGGGCCTCCCAGATTGTCTAGTTTTCTGGGACCACTATAATCGTTATAGAACATGGCTACAACGATCCCGAAAAACCGGCTTATCTCGGGCATCGTCATCCCCCCGCTCCCATTTGATCTTAATCTATCTTACACGGGCTTTTGAAACACGATCAAGACGCTGATGTGACTCATAAAAAAAGTGCTCCTAACACTTTCGTTGCCCCTTTAAAATGGTAACTACTCAGGGGGGAGCGCATGCCGAAGAGGGGCCTCTGGCCCCTACAAGCGATTCGGAGTCCCTCAAGAAATCACAAGGGATCGGGGTCGGGTTTATCCAACCGATAACCGATAGGGGTTGCCGCCAAGGCCCGCTGGAGTCCTTCCCAAAAGGGGAAGATCGCGTTTCCTGAGGGTGGAAATATCGCTCCGAATCCGGCGGACGGTCTCTGCTCCGGTGGCACATTTTCGACCCCTTTGCCATGCCATCGAATCTTAAGAGGGATAGCGGTGACCTACATAGCGCGTTATGTCGGCCGATCGAAGCAAAAAATATGGGCATGGGTCGCCATAGCCATGGGAACTTGGCTTGCCACCGTCATCGTGCTGGGGGAAGGCGGTTCGCCGCAAGTCAAAAACTGGTCCACGCCGCGTTTCGATGCGGCGGTAGCCCACAGCCTCAAACAAACGGCTAAGATTAACGCGGCCATCGTAGCGGGACCTACGGTGTCTGACACCTCGTTTACGCAAAACGGCCTACCCGCTTGGTTTTACTATCCTTTGCTCATTCTTCGTGGGCTACCTCAAAGTTCCGATGCCACCGTAGTCCATGGAATCGTGAAATCGTCGCGGTTTTACCAGGTCCACCACTGGTTAGCGGTGGCGGCTCTACGAACGCGTGGGGATCTCTCCATTTGCGCCACTCCAAAGCCGTTCATATGCTTCAATCCGGGGTTAACCTGATCTATATTCGGGACTTTCTCGGGCATAGTGACATCACGACAACACAAATCTACGCTCGCGTGGATACCGAAACACGCCGTCGCGCGCTAGAAGCTACCCGAATTCCTGGCATGATACCCGAAGGACCGTCATGGACCGAAGACGCGGAACTGCTGCAGTGGCTGCCCCAACTACGCCGTCCAACCAAACCTGAGTCACCACGTTATGGAGAACTCCCTGGCGACCGTTTTCGTCACCATCGACGGAATCGGTCGCATCTCCACATAACCTGGCGCTCTATATTAGATGGCGTTCCACGTGCTGGTACCCGGCGGAAAGTGGATGCCGTGGAGGCCAGTCCAGTTTCATCCGCGAATTGCTGCAGGCCGACCTCAAAGCCATTTAAGCGAGACCCATTGCTCCCACCGCCGCTGGCGGTGATCAGGATCTCGGTGGCCTTAAAATACACCCGCTTTATGCGGGCGTTGGTGCGCGGTCCCCTTCACAATCGACCTCCCCACGAATTACCGTGTTGGACGGTCCCTGTCGGAAACCGTGCTTCTTGAGGCCTTGCGCGATTTAGATGTCCGACGACACCCAGAGTCGTATCAATGGGCGGCGGTTCTGCCCTATTAGCGTCGTCTTTTAGCCGCCCTCGAGGTTCCGACCGATCGCGGGTTTGTTTGGGATCCCTCCGGTTAGGCCCCAATAAATTCGCCGAACTTCGTTATTCTGACATGCGAAAGCTGGGTTGGGACGGCATCTCCGAGACGATTTCGAGTTTCCCAGTTTCCGGATCCATCATTAAACCATGCACAGCAAGACTCTTCGGTACCAGGGGATGCTGGCGGATGTTTGAAATCGTTAGGCGCACACTGTCTGGGATAGACGAGACCGGCCGCAACCATTCCTCGAGGTCCACACCCGCGCCTTTTAGGGTTGCAAACGTGGCTGGGGAGATTCCATGGTCCGACATTGTCTGAAGCATGCGTTGAGCATCGAGGCCAGCCATGCCACAGCCGTGATGGCCAATCACCAAAACCTCGACCGCCCCTAATTCGTAAACGGCCACCAACAGGCTTCGCATAATGCTCCCAAAGGGATGGGTAATCAACGCACCGGCCGTTTTAAGAATCTTGGCGTCTCCATTTTTTAAATTTAGGGCGCGGGGTAAAAGTTCGGTAAGCCGGGTGTCCATGCAGGACAGCACCACTAGTTTTTTATCCGGCCATTTGGACGTGCGGTATGGCTCATACTGCCGATCAGCAACAAACGCCCGGTTGAACTCTAAAATCTCATTTAGTTGACTCAAGATATGTCACGCTCCTCGGCGACCATAAAGATTGAATCCCCAAAAATCTTAGCGGAAAACGGGCCATCAGGCAAAGGTTAGGCGACCTCATCCTTGGCGTTCGTGCCGCCCACCTGCGCGGATGGCATCCACCTTGAAAAAAGCTTTTGGCAAACCCTGTTTTCTCGCGAAGGCTGGTTTTTGAGGGAAATCGAACCGACGCCGGCACTAGGCGGGCATCCCCACCCATGTCCTGGCCCGGCGACTACGACCGTCGTGACCGCTCTTTAGCACACTTCAAGGGCTCCAGCCCACGAACTCTTAGCCTAGCGTGGTTCGCGCCTGCGTGGCAGGCGAAACCATAGCTGGTCCAACCACGCCAACTCATCTTCCAGCAACGGTGGCGCATCAAGGGCGGCTAAACTGTTCTCGAGCTGCTCCGGCCTACTCGCTCCGAGGATGGTCGAAGTAATGCCAGGTTGGTTCATGACCCACTGCACCGCTGTGGTAGTCATGTCTCTCTCCCGCTCTCGGCACCAGTTGCGATAGTCTTCCACGACCGTAAACGTCGCGTCTTGCCAGTATCGCTCCTGGTATAGACGGCCAGCGCCATCAAGACCAAAGCGCGTATTGGCTTGAACAGCTTGGCCGGCCTGGTAACGGCCAGTCAGCATTCCCCCCGCCAAGGGATTATAGGGGATAATGCCTACTCCTTCGGCCAGGGATAAAGGCACTAATTCTTCTTCGATCATGCGAAATAGCAAGTTGTAGCGCGGTTGTACGCTGGCAAGTGGGGTAAGGTTTATGCGTCGTTGTATCCCCAGGGCGGTCGCCACTTGCCAGGCCCGCCAATTGGAGACGCCTACATAGCGGACCTTGCCTGATTGAACCAGCGTTTCAAAGGCTCGCAAGCTCTCTTCCATAGGGACCCGATCATCGACCTGATGCGCCTGATAAAGATCAATATAATCGGTGTGCAGGCGTGGAAACGCT
>JAKAAL010000784.1 GCA_021802375.1 Bacillota bacterium
ATACCCATGCCCACCATACCATAAATTCTGTGTATTATCATAATCCATATTCTATTGACTAGACTAATAGATAGTGATATTGTGCCCATATCTCGTAGACTATTGTGATAATTACGAGCATTACGTTGGAGATCTAAAGAGGAGCCCATTATGGAATCGGTCTTAGCAAAAGGTTTTCGATACCCCAATCAATCCGTGATTTTTCGGCAAATCCGGTATGCCGGATCGCTGACGCGACGACGATTGACACAACTGACCGACCTGTCTTTTCAAACCGTGTCCAATATTGTTGCCGATTTAGTGGACATGGAATTGGTGGTTAGCGACGGATTAGTCAACCAAAATGCGGGCAAACCCGCAGAATCTTTAAAAGTGAATCCTGAAGGTCTCTACGCTGTGGGCATTCTATTGGACCGGGGGAAATTTGAAGCGACTCTGATTGACCTGTCCGGCCAGTGTGTGCTGCGGTCCACGCATGCCATTTCGTCAGTGCAACCCGAGGAAACACTCCTGCAGATCGCAGAGGTTACCCAGCAGTTTCTCAAAAGAACCGGTGTCCCCCCGGAGCGTTTCGCCGGGGTTGGGATTGCGTCACCAGGCCCCATAGATTTTCGTTTCGGAGCCATATCGCATCCACCCAACTTTCCCGGATGGGCGTTTGTTCCTCTCCAGCAACAGTTAACGGATATGCTTGGTTGCTCAGTGACTTTGATCAAAGATAGCCACGCTGCTGCACTCGCAGAAGTCTGGTCTCTGCACACCGGAGTGCCCTCCTCGATGTTTTATCTCTATTTGTCCGCGGGAATCGGCGGCTCATTTGTCATTGACAGCCGGATCTGGACAGGATTTCTCGGGAATGCCGGGGAGGTTGGTCACATTGTGGTGGCGGATGGGCCCTTGTGTGAATGCGGTCGGCAAGGCTGTCTCGAGGCAGCCTGGTCGTTAGGCAAGATCGCCCGTGAAGCCGGGAAAACAGTCGAAGAATTTGCCGACTTGTTAAATCAAAAGACCCTTCCTTATTGGGATCACTGGCGGCAAGGGATTCCTCTGTTGGCACGCGCCGTGGTTGATGTGGTCAATGTGCTGGAACCAGAAAGTCTCATCGTTGGGGGTCCGCAAGGCGAAATCATTGGTAATGATTTAGTGACCCCTTTGACGAACGCGTTGCAAAAAGAAGGCTTCGTGCATAACCTCCGTCCTATCGTGGTCCGAACCGCCGCCGTCGCCAATGCTGCCAGCATGGGTGCCGGATTGGTTCAAATCAATGCAGCCCTGACATCCGATATCAGTTCAAACGGCGTGTTAGGTTTAGCGATCTAGGACAGAAGGACCGACTCGCAATATATGGTCTGAACCTTAAAAATAGCGTACGAAAGGGTGAACATTCAAATGTGGAGCAACAAAAAAGTGGTGGGCGTTATCCTGTCCATCACCACAGCCACCGTGCTTAGTGCTTGTGGCACGACTACCGCAGCGCAGAACTCTTCTGGCCACAAACCGTATACCATCGCCTTTATCAATGGCGATAACATCGATCCCTACTTTTTGACGGCTTGGCATGGAGCGTATGTCGAGGCCAAAAAACTTGGTGTGAAACTTATTGAAAACGCACCGGCTAGCTTTGATTATGAGCAGCAGGCCCCGATTATTGAGGACATGATCGCACGACATGTGAACGCTATCATTTTGTCTGCCGATAGTGGAACCGCCCTGCAACCTGAACTGTTGCAAGCTCACAAGGCCGGAATCCCCGTCATTATTGTCAACCAAACGCAGGCAGACATGAACAACACGCCCTATGCCTTGTCGTTTATTTCCACGAGCAACACAGAGCTATCCCGCTATGGCGCACAAGCCATGCACTCATTAATTGGCGGATCAGGAACCACGGCGGTCATTAATTCTACTGCTGGATTGACTTCTGATATTCACCGCGGCACCGGATACTACGCTTGGATGAAATCCCACGCGCCAGGCATCAAGGTCTTACCCATGCAATTTGATCAGGATTCGCGAAGCAAGGCCGATGCCATCGCAACTGACCTTATGAAAGCGAATCCCCAACTTAAGGGAATTTTTGCGGTCGATAGCTTCACCGGGCAGGGAGTGGGCGTGGCCATTAAAGCGGCGGGCAAGGCCGGTCAAATTAAGTTGGTCGCCATCGACGCCGAACCCCAAGAAGTGACGTTGATGAAACAAGGTATTATTCAAGAACTAATCGCCCAGCAACCCTACCATATGGGTGCATTAGCCATGCAATACGCGGTAGACGCCATCACAGGGCATAAGTCCTTGATTCAACGTAATGTGGCTCCTCCGCCAATTATTGTCACCCCGAAAAATTTGAGCCATATGGGCAACGTAGTGTACCAAGCCTGGCACCCATAGGCTAATCGTTGGGCGATATTGCGCATCTAAGGAGGTCAATTATGGATAGCGGTGAAGTCTTCCGCATGGAAAGCGTGACAAAATCCTATGGAGGCATTCGAGCGCTGGACAACATTTCTGTGACCTTTGGCGAAGGACTGACGGCCATCATCGGGGACAACGGTGCGGGCAAGTCAACATTTATGAAAATCCTGTCGGGCGTGACGATTCCCGATCATGGCACATTCCTTCTTCATGGTCATCCTATTCATATCACTTCCCCGGTTGAAGCACGTAAACTCGGGATCGAATCCCTCTATCAAGATCTCGCGTTGGCGGACACGCTCAACGTGTACGCGAATATGTTTTTAGGGAGAGAATTGGTCAAGCGAATCGTAGGACTGCCATTTTTGGATGAACGGCACATGGCTCAATTAGCCAGCGAAACACTGGACCAAGTGCGCATTAATATTCCTTCGGTTCACACGATGGTGCGTAACCTGTCTGGAGGCCAGCGTCAAGCGGTGGCGCTGGCACGCGCTATCCATTTTAAGGCCTCAGTGCTATTGCTTGACGAACCGACTGCTGCGCTAGGGCCTAAAGAAACCGATTCGTTTAATCGGATTATCATGAACCTCGTAGATGAAGGTAAAACGGTCATTATGGTGACCCATAATATCCCACAAATGATGGAAATGGCTAGTCGCGTGGTGGTAATGCGAGCGGGTACTATCGTCGCCGAGATGTCGCCCAAAGACACAACCCAAGAAGAAATTATGGCCTTCATGGTGGGCTCGTATAAAACGGTAAAATCCCCTCAAAATTTTCAAAAAGGAGGAGATTAGATGGTTGAGATGAAAGAGTCTAATTCTGAGAGACAGCCCAAGAATGGGA
>JAKAAL010000785.1 GCA_021802375.1 Bacillota bacterium
CTTAGGGAAGTGTATGGTCTCTTCGTAGACGATCCTAAGTTGGTGCTAATGGCCTTTGTTAGCTTAGCGGTGGCTTTAGTGCTCTCTTCCTTTAACTGGCATGAACTGGCAGGTGCTGTTCTCTTTGTCTTGGTGGCAGGCTCGATTTTTGTCAGTGTTGAACGCCATTGACGTGTGCTCAGGGCCGTGATACCATGGACTCTGTTATCGTGTCCGGTGTCGGGGCGTAGCGCAGCTTGGTAGCGCACTTGCTTTGGGAGCAAGGGGTCGCAGGTTCGAATCCTGTCGCCCCGACCAGTTAAGCGTCCCCGTAGCTCAGAGGATAGAGCGCGGGACTTCTAATCCCGGCGTCGCAGGTTCAAATCCTGCCGGGGACACCATCCTCAAACTCTTTCACCGCAAGCGATTGCGGTTTTTTTATTGCCCAAACCAACACCCCATTTTTTGCGGCGTCACCATGAGCCGTCACCACGAGAGGTGGGAGCGGAGCGACATGGACAAAATTATGGCTAGGAGCGACCATTTTTTAGGTTGTCCCTAACCGGTCAACAAAAGAAGCTACGGTATAGAGACGGCTTGCCAGCTTTAACAAGGCGCCTCACGATGAGGATTGAAGAAAAAGGATATCGACCAGATCTTCCCAGGCGTGCGCTCTGGCTGAGCACATGCTTCCGGCGTTACGTAGTCATTGTTGTGAGCGGCGTAGTTGGCACGTATGAGACGCATTTTCCTGGCCATGTTCTGACGGTTGCTTCGTAAAGTTATGGCACTGGGGAGATTCTGATTTTGCAAGTCAGACGGAAACTTCGCTCGCGTATGGTTAGTGCAGCCGGACTCATTCCGTAATTTGTGGTGAACAGTATCCCTCAGTGTTGGAAGACTGTGCAGTAGTAGTTAATGTGCTGATGCGGTACTTTCTGTGTTAATGGGGTTACGTTGACGGGGAGAAGGACTTCATATCGTCTACCGCGAACATAAATAACGGGGAGGCGAGGCGATTGGAAAGTAAGGTTCACTATGGGACTAGTGCGGCGTTCGCAGGTATGCCTCGCCAATACATCCAGGCAGAATATCTACTAAACAGGGCCGACGTTATATAGTTTGTTAAGCGTCAGCAAAGTCAGTAGCGGGATTGATGGCTGGCGCATCAACCAATTTAGCCGGCGCGCTTGACAGTCTACGCGGAGAGTGGATGGTGCGGGGCAAACGGACCGGTTTGCAGAATATGGCGACCTCGCGACAAATGACCTCTAGATACATCGAACACATTTGGGTTCACGACTTTAGTCCCTATGCGGACCAATTTGTGTCCCGAAGAGTTTCAAGGTTGGAGAGAATTTTCGTGGAGCGTTGCTCTCCTGTTACCGGCCTACAAGAATCGCAGTCTTCAGGTTAAGCCACCAAGGCTTCGCACTATGCCAAGCAGAAACCCTATGCGGCGAGTCTTGTCGACAGTACGTTCCAACACAGAGCCCCGTTTACGCCGTTTCGGCAGTGCACGGAAACCCTGCATCACCTTTGGGAAGGCACAACAGGAGGAACGTCGAGCGCTGGTCGATGCCATGCTTCAATGAACTTGGGCCCAAGATAGTGTTAAAGACACAGCGCAGTAATCCCCCTCCGTCAATTGGGTGACGGTCGTGTTGATATAGGAGTGAAACCATGTGGCGACTTTAATGCTAATAAAGAAAATATTATCGGATGTGGTGCTGGCCCACGACTTGCCATCGATGCTGCCGAAAGATCAGTTTGCGGAAGCTTTGGCATGGGCCGTCAATGATGTCGCTGTCCAATACAACGGAGAGGTCGAAAACGTGGAACCTTTTCTGTTGGCGATTATCAAGCACCACCTGGCCCAAAAAGGTGTTCCAACAACTTGGGGTTGGTCTGTTGTTGACATTCCAGGTCCGTGGCTCCAAACGGCAAAACGTGCGGCATTCTATTGGGAACCGCCAACGGAATGGGAAGCCAAGGTTCGCGAAATTATTCTGGAGTTTCTTCAGAGTCTTAGCCAACGAATGTTGTCTGTCCCGCAATTGCAGGGACCGTATTTGGCATCATTGATAACCAGCACAAGGCAATCGAACCGGGCAGAATCACAGTTAGCCACCCTCAACGTCCTCACGTTGCCCATGCCGCATTTTCGTCTGTCGGAACCCCGACACCGTTTGTGGGAGGTCGGCATTCGGGCAGCGCTGGATGGTCGCAGAGAGGACGCGATACGTGCCCTCCATGCTCTAAAGAAGCAAAAGGGAGTGAATGACGAGGGTCCCGACCAGGGGGCCATTGAAACTTTGCGGGCGGCTATTTTCTGGCTTGATGCTGACTTTAAAGAGGCACGTACTGCGGTCCGCACAGCAATTAGGCGAACCCCTGACGAGAAGAGTCTACGTTTATGGGAGTACCGTCTCGACTACAACATGGGTGCCACAATCAACGAATTGTTGCAGCCCATCGCAGCGGAATTGGATCGAGATCCCACATGGAAGGAGTTAAGGGCATGGGCGGCCGGATTGTATCTTGCCGCCGGGGACGATGAGACCGCCTTGGAGTTCATAGCATCATCCGATTCGTCCGGTGGGATATCCTACCACAAGATTCATACCGCCGTGACTATCCGCCGTAATCAACTGCACGAGGCGGCGCGCCATGCGTTCCAAGTCTTGATATTAGATCCACAAGACCCTGAAGCGCACTTCAATTTTGCCCAAGTGCTCCTCCATCGCGCGTTGCATGGGCGTCAGACCGCTGAGAAGTTGTGGCAACGATGGTCATTGAGGTTGGCGTCTCGCCATTACGGTCGTGCGGAAGAAGGTTTGACTTCACGCCGTGATGAGGGTTTGCGATTGCGGGCACTGGTCGGTCGGGCCGTGTGCCTTCGAGAATTGGATCAGGCTGAAGAAGCAATTGGTCTCCTTCAGCCATTTACGGTCAATAAACCCAGCGAAGTCCCATGGGTATGGTCCGAATGGGCAGTGACCTTGATGCGGGTTGGTCGATGGCACGATGCTGTACGGGCATGGGAGAAGACAATTCCTTCATTGACAGACCCTGATGACCTGCGTGGAGCACGGATTAAATTAGCGCTGTGTCTATTGAACAGTCAGGAATATCAACGAGCTGCAGACTCCATACGTCGTGTCGACGCCGAGACGCTTCAGGGGGACGAGCGTTTTCTCTATGATCTAATCGAGTTCTTCCAAAAGAGAACAGCACCTGCCAGTTCATGCCAGTTAAAGGAAGAGAGCACTAAAGCC
>JAKAAL010000786.1 GCA_021802375.1 Bacillota bacterium
CGTGTGAATCGGCGAGCTTTCATCCACATCAGGCTGGAGTGCGCCTGATCGACCCTAACCATTGCGTCTACGAGCGGAAAAGCCCTTTCCGGTCTGGGATTAGCGGGTAAAGGGGATGTATCTCCTGATAGGCTGTGGGCTTTTCTGTCATCGTAAAAAGTAACCCGCTTGAGACAGCAGCCTTGGCAGATTACGGTGAGTCTTTAGGCCTCCGTTCAACGATCGCAGACTCGCCCCAAAGGCACCACAACCAGATTTTTCGTAAGCGGTTTGGTATCCCATTTCGCCATCTACGCCACAACTGGCTCGCTGGGAATCAGGTCCGATAGCGTGTTTTGATTCATGGGCGAAAATCTTGCTACCTATGGCCAAACTTTTGCCAGACCCGTCTAAGACTGGTACAGTGCCATTAAGGAATGGACCGCCAGATTAAAGGAGAGAAGCGATGCGATACCTGAGCACGCGGGGGCATGTGGCTCCTGTGGGGTTTCTTGATGCCGTGATGATGGGCATGGCCGATGATGGGGGACTGCTCGTCCCTGAGACCATACCCCAGATAGATGCCGCGATGCTCCAGCGCTGGAAAGATCTCTCCTACCAGGATCTCACCCTAGAGATTTTGCAGTGCTATGTTCAAGACGAGATTTCACGCTCCGACTTGAGAAGTCTGATTAACGCAAGTTATACGGGATTTCGTCACGATGAGGTGGTTCCCGTACGCCAACTCGATCCGACTCACTTTGTTTTAGAACTGTTCCATGGCCCCACATTTGCCTTCAAAGATGTAGCCCTGCAATTTCTGGGCAACCTGTATGCCTATATCGCCCGAACCAGCCAGGCCCAAATAAACATTTTGGGAGCTACGTCAGGAGATACCGGGGCATCAGCCATTGAAGGGGTGCGTGGCAAAGAGGGGATTCGCATTTGCATTCTCTACCCCTATGGCAAAGTGAGTAAGGTTCAAGCACTTCAAATGACGACCGTTAATGACGCCAACGTGTTGAATTTAGCCGTCGAGGGCTCATTTGATGATTGCCAGCGAATCATCAAGGACCTATTTGCGGACGTGTCCTTTAAGCGGAGCTATCATCTTCGCGCGGTCAATTCCATTAACATCGCACGCATTTTGGTCCAATCGGTGTACTACTTTTACGCCTATTTTCAACTGGTCAAGGCTGGCCATCGAGGATCCTTCGAGGTCAGTGTGCCTACGGGAAACTTCGGAGATATCTTTGCGGGATACCTCGCCCGGCGCATGGGACTGCCCATGGACAAGTTAATCTTGGCAACGAATGAAAATCGGATTTTGGAACGGTTTGTAAACCAAGGGGTTTACCAGCCCGCTGAAGTTCGGAAAACCTACAGTCCGTCGATGGATATTCAAGTAGCCAGTAATTTCGAGCGCTATCTCTACTATCTGTCCGAAGAAAATCCTGAAGTCGTGCGCGAGCTCATGCAAAGGTTCCACGGAGAAGGTCGAATAGAGGTCGACTGCCATAAACGGCGCCAAGTACAATCCGACTTTGCCGCTGTCAGGGTGAGCAACGAAACATGCTTAGATACGATCGTAGACTACCATGAACGTTATGGCTATTTAATCGATCCTCACACGGCCTGCGCCGCCGCTGCAGTGGAGGCCGTCGGTTCTGAAAGAACTCCAACGGTTATCTTGTCTACTGCCCATCCGGCAAAATTTAATGAGGCGTTGGCCCTGCGTAACCTTGCTGGGCCCTACCCCCGAGAGATAGAAGCACTTTTTTCCAAGCCCAAATTTGAAAAAAGGATGGCGGCGAGCAGCGAGGAGATCCAGCGTGAACTCATCCACTTTCTTGGTTAAGCGACTGCCTTTCGCTCCAGGAAAAGCCAGTGGCATGGAGCCTAAAGTGCCCGCATGTTATCGTGCGCTTGCTCTGCCCTGGGAGGTCTGTTTTTCAACATGCCAAGGAGGCTAACATCATGTTAGAAAAGGAAGTCCGTTTACGAATTGTCGAAGCCGCGCATCTGCTCGCAAAATCCGGCATGCTGTACCGGGGAGAACACGCCAACCTCTCTGCACGATTAGACGACCAGCATATCCTGATGACTCGTGGAGGCTCCATCGCCAATCTCTCTGGAGACGATCTGGCCGTGTTGGACTTACAGGGCAACTTGGCCGATGGAGAAGCCATGGACGCTACCATGCAGGAAGTCATCCAGATGCACATCCGTGTCTATCAGGCCCGCGCTAGCGTCGGTGCCGTGATCCACACGCATGCACCACACGTGACCGTCTTTGCTGTGGCCAATCAACCTATCCCTTTGGTCTATGAACCGTTGCTTCGATTCGGAGTCACCGAATCGATTCCAGTCGTGCCCTGGGCGCCTCGTGGATCAGATAAGTCGGTGAACGCCATCATTGATGTGCTGTCTAATCATCCAGGCTTACCTGCGGTAATGATGGCCAACCACGGCGTCTTGGTGTTCCACCAGGATCCGGTGAACACCGCTCGCCTTCTGTCCACTCTCGATGAGGCGGCGGAACTGGTCATTCAGGCCAAGGCACTGGGTGGAGCCAAAGAATTGGATCCTGCAGCCATCGAGCAAGTCAAAGATCGCATGGCCGCATTCGGCAGTCGTCGGTAAGGCACCTACGCCGGCAAGGGGGCACACAGTGTTCCCGTCTAAGGTTTGACATCAGCGTAGCGCCTTTGGGGCGTTTCGAGGGGCCCGCTTTATTTGCTTTCGCCACCTCGGAGAGCTTCATGGTGCACTTAGATTTACCGTGGCCAACGTTGCCCTCAGGGTTTTGGTACGGCACGGTGGCGCACTGACTGACGAGCATTTCAGTGGAGCGAAGGGTGTTTGGCCGATGCCGCAACCTTCGTCGCGGGCTCCCTATTCAAAGCGATTGCGGCCAACGTTTTAGACGTACTCCCGCGGGCTCGCGCCGATCAGATGCTGAGCATGATGAGAACCGTGGTCACCAGAGGCAGGTTGGCCCGCTCACGGCTCGGGATGACGCATCATCTTTTGGATAATCGGCCCGTTGGCATCTTTAGGCCTTAAGGGTCTGAAGTTCTCTGGATTCAAGCGACTGGCCTGGCATTCGGCCCTTAAGTTGCCGAGCGCCCTTTTGGATCCCGCCGGATCCCATTTCACTAAGGATTTCGCGCCGTCTTTCGCTTGCTCGGCTCGATGAGCGTTTGGTGCTTCGTTCTTCGGAAGCGGAAAAGTCCATCCGGAAACCCTAAAGCGCGTATGCTATACTATATCGGGG
>JAKAAL010000787.1 GCA_021802375.1 Bacillota bacterium
CGGTTCTTAGGACGATTTGCCATCACTGGTGACGAGTCATCCAATCAAGTGCAGAGGTGATCGAATGGCTAAACACGCCATTACGATGCGATTGGAAGAGATCGTGCTGAACAACCTCAATTACTTCAATTATTAGATGCAGGCGAAGTCTACAGCTCAGAATTGTTGCGCCACGGAGGCACCGTCTTCAGCCGCGACGAGCAAGTGGCGTGGTCTTGGGTCTTGGGCGCATCGCCGCCCGCAAACAAGGCCTTGTCTTTACCTTGTTTATAATTGAAATTAACTATTGCCCGTCGCCAGTGGGCCTGAGCCATCGGGTCCACCCATAAAATATCTACGAATAGCAGGGGTAAGCGGACTGGCGCAGAGGGTGTCTGCGCTAGTGGCCATCATTTTCGCCAGGCTGGAAGGGTAAAGAAAACCCCGCATCCCTTACAGGATGCGGGGTGTAAATGGTGGGCACGGGTAGGATCGAACTACCGACCTCTTGAATGTGAGTCAAGCGCTCTACCACTGAGCTACGCGCCCATATCGTTATCAATGCTTTATCCTCTGAACCCATGGTGGGCCCAGAAGGATTCGAACCTCCGACCAACCGGTTATGAGCCGGCAGCTCTACCGCTGAGCTATGGGCCCAACTAAAATGGCTCCTCGAGCAGGACTCGAACCTGCAACCACCCGGTTAACAGCCGGGTGCTCTACCAATTGAGCTATCGAGGAGTGCCGACGCGCTTAATCATATCAAAGCCAATCACCATGGTCAAGGCCTTGCGCGAAAATAAAGCAGGCCACGGTGATAGGGAAGTGGTCCGTCATTGTCGTATGTTGTAGTAGGCGGAGGAATGGAGGACTGGCGATGGCGGGTAAGATAAAGGTAATCGCAGGAGAAATGTTCTCGGGGAAATCACGGGAATTGGCGCGATTAGTCGAGCGTGCGCTTATCGCGGATCTCGCGGTAGCTGTAGTTTATCCTGCTTTTGCCGCAAGAAAGTCTGAGCGCGACATCGTTCAGCGCATGATGGAGCTTTCGGGCCGGTGGACGCTCACGCCCATCGCCGATGGACAAGCGTCTCTCATAGACAGCCAACTAAACGATGAGGTTGATGTCATTGCCGTGGATGAGGTTCAGTTCTTTAGCCAGGACTTGCCAGAGTTCGTCAAACGCTGGCGTCACCAGGGCAAAACCGTGATCTTGGCGGGGCTAGATTTAGACTATGAGGAACGCCCTTTCGGATGCATGGGCCCATTGCTGTGCCTAGCGGATGAAGTCATGAAGGTTCATGCGGTGTGCACGGCCTGCAAACGCCAAGACGCTTTTATCTCTCACCGTCTTAGCGCGGAGACGGACCAGGTCGTGGTCGGCGAAGGCAATTACACGGCGCTTTGCGTTGACTGCTATGATAGACTACAAAGCACCAGACTTGAGCCGTCTCCCTCGCCAAAACTCTTGAGAACCAAGCTGACGAGATGAGAGGGCTAAGATACGGAAGGAGTACGCCTCTCGATGGCGATTTACGAAGTATACACCGATGGCGCGTGCCGCAACAATCAGGCTCCCGGCGGCCAACTAGGCGGATGGGCTTGCGTCTTCGTGGACGGTCCCTCCTACTCGGGCGGGCACCCGTCAACAACCAACAACCGGATGGAAATGACCGCGGCCATTGAGGCGCTCAAACATACGCCAGAGGGTGCTGACGTAAAAATTTACAGCGACTCCGCCTATGTGATCAACGCTTTCGTGCAAAACTGGTTTAGTGGCTGGGAGCGGCGAGGATGGAAAAACTCCAAGGGGCAACCCGTGGAGAACCAAGACCTTTGGCGCGAGCTACGCAGTCTGGCCCAAGTTCGGCAAGTGCAATGGGTCAAGGTCAAAGGCCATGCCGGCAACGCATTAAACGAACGCGCCGATCAGTTGGCTGTGGCAGCTATGAGCCACGTCCCCTCGACCTGACAGCCGCACCATGAGTTGACATTGCTTGTTCCGCGCAAAGCGGTCATAATAAGACTCTCGGGTGCGGAGTCAGCATGACGATCGCGCGTGCCTGGTCGCAAGACGGTACGTGAGGAAAGTCCGAGCTGCACAGAGCAGGGTGCTGGATAACGTCCAGTGAGGGTAACCTTAAGGAAAGTGCCACAGAAAACAAACCGCCGTTTTTAGCAAACGGTAAGGATGAAACAGTGCGGTAAGAGCGCACTAGGGACCAGGCGACTGGCTCTCTTGGTAAACCCCACCCGCAGCAAGACCTAATAGGGGAAGGATGAAGTTGCTCGCTGACTTCCCGGGTTGGTCGCTGGAGGCGTCAGGCAACTGACGTCCTAGATAGATGATCGTCCTCGACAGAACTCGGCTTATCGCTGACTCTGCCTCGATAAATGCCTTATTTACGGGCCAAGGAATCATGGCGCCGAACGAGAGCTCGGCGCATTTTTGCGTTGGCTAAAAATGTTGCCAACATTGCGGCCTGGATTCCACCCGGAAAAACGCCCGCAAATGGGGAAGCGTTGAGGTCGACGAAAGGGAAGCGAGCCCCAAGCGAAGCACACTGTCCAAATCGATCGCTCCCAGCCACAACGACGAAAAGGTACCCACCTCTACACGCAATTCAATATCATCCTTTGACCCATCTTTTAACGCATCGTTCACCCGGAGACGGCCGTCGTCCACCGACACGGTCACCGCATTTTGATTTTCCGGAAGAAAATCGTCCTCTAAAACCACCCTCAGGCGAAGGTTGGGACAGTCGAAACGCAACGACTCCATCTCCCGAAATAAAGCCACGGGGTCAAGGACCCGATACAGCATGCCCATCGCCGCGGTGTACGTCTCGACGTATTGGGACGCGAACGCATCATAGGTGCCCGCCGTCACATCATCCAAGATCATCATCAAGGCCGGGTCTTGCGTTTCCAAGATGATTTTTTCGAATTGGTCCACCTGTCTGTGCAAGAAGCCGGCCAGCGCATATAGCGCCTGCGGGGTGTTGTACACCAGTTCTTTGACCACGAGATCGTTTTTCATGGCGTAATGATGCTCAAACTCGAGCACCAAATAGCCTTCTACCACCCCCTCGTGTTCATACACGACCGGCTGCAGTTCCCCCCGAAACGCATCTGCCATGGACGGATCCAGACGTGAAATCATGCCATTCGTGCGAAGAAAAGAAGCTTGGTAACAAGACCAAAGCGCGTCACGTTCCAGCTTGCTGCCCCGATACTGGCGAAGCTCCCCCTTAACTGGCCTTCGAGGAAAATCC
>JAKAAL010000788.1 GCA_021802375.1 Bacillota bacterium
CGGCGGCACAATCACACGCAAGTCAAGGGCGGGGTACAACCGCACCAAAGCTCGAAAGCGTTCTCGGTAGGTATCAACCACGGCGGCATGCCAAATAAACAAGACTCTCACACCACCACCCGATTCTTTTGTGACGCGGTTAAGGCAAATCCTAAAATAATCCACGTGAAACCTAGCCAAATGCCATTCGTGGCCTGATACGCCACAAACATCACCAATAAAGCGTAACTGCTCGCAATGGCCAAGGGAGCCACTGGGCGTTTTTTCCAGAAAACGAGAAACGTCTTTTGCAAAACCCGCCACACAAAATACCCAAAGGCCACCACTCCGATGAGTCCCGTGTCATACGGGACCGTGACAATTTCCACGGGAAGATAATCGGGGCCCCGTTTCCCGTTAATGACGACTGAATGATACTGCCCAAAAGCATTAGTGCCATGGCCCAGAAGAAAAAAACCGCGTGGATGACACAATACCTTGCAGAGCCTCACGCACCCGCACCAAGCGATAAGCCAAGGTGTAGGAATGAGTAATGTTACTAAGACGCGAAACAAAAGAAGCGACGATAACACGGGATTGGTCTCTCTCAGCGATTAGTGTGTCTGGGGAATTCCGAGGCGAGCCCGATGCGGCCAATATGGCACGCTGCGGTGCCCCACGCAAAGTTTCGGCAACGGCGGCCTGCGATCCGATGTGGGCCAGTGCCAGAACCGCGATAAATAGCGGAAGCGTCTTCAGCAGCACAGGCCGCCATGAGCGTTCCACCACAGCCATGATGATCGCAACGCCCCCCAACGCCAGCAAACTACTCCGCGTCCCACTGGCAACCAACGCCATAACGCTAATTCCCACACTGGCCCAAATGACCATACGCCTCATCCGGTTTTCCCACGATACTTCTTGCAGCATGCCAAGCCCCAAAAGAACCATGATAGCTGCAAAAGTGCCATATAAATCCGATTCTTGCATGCTCCCCCATGCCCTCACGAGATTTCCCTGACTCAAATGGAAACCAAACAAAACAAGTCCATACAATAGGGCTAATTCGCCCCAGATATAAAACACCCTCACCGCACGACCCAGTCCAAACTGCGTCACATATTGGCGGGTGAGGAGCAAGACGAACACGTCCGTCACCAACCATACGACAATCTTTTCACTTTGAAAAACCTGGGGAGCACCTAAACTGGCTACTGCATTCACAGCAATCCACGCTGCCAATCCCCCCAACACTGTTCCCCGGTACCACGTGCCATCCAGTTTGTGCCGGTAAACTTTCCACAATCCCACGACCCCCAACGTGCTGATCGCTTGCTCAAGACGCCAATGCCCAATCACGGTGGCAAACCGGTAATGGGTAAGCATGGCAGCGATAACGAGAGGTGCAAAAATCGAGTATGGCTGCAGCCAAAAGGCCAAGGCCACGAAGGGGCTGGCAACCACAGTGCCAATGGTCATTTTATCGACCGGCACAACCAGTCCAACCAGCACCCCAGCCAAAACACCCACAATCCAGAGAGGCATTCGGGTTTGGCCCAATTTGTCTAGTCTCTCCCTTATGTCTTTCATCCACCGTTTCCCCCTCGTACCGAACTTGGCTAAGACTTCTCACCCATCCGTTGATAAATCTGCAAATACTGCTGAGCCGTAGACTCCCATGAATAACGACCGGTGATCTGCCGGCCAACGACAACGCGCATGGTCCGAAACTGTGGCTCCAAAAGATGTTCCATATGTTCCACCCATTGCTCCGGATTATCGGGATCGGCGTAGAGCGCACCTTCACCGAGTATTTCTCGCATTACCGGAATCCCGCTTACCACAACCGGCACACCCAACCGCAGTGCTTCAAGCGGAGTAAAACCAAACCCTTCGTGAAACGACGGCAACATCAGCGCTTGAGCACCTCGGATCCACATTGCCAATTGTGGAGTCGAAATGTATCCCGTCAGCGTCACAGCTTCACCCAATCCCTGTTCCGCAATGTTCATCTCCATGGTGGATCGACTGCCATCGCGATTTCTTCCCGTTCCGCCCGCCAGAACCAACCGGACAGTCGGATGTTTGCATCGCACACGGGTGAGGGCCTTGAGCAACACCCCCAAATTCTTGTGGGCGGCAACCATCCCCACATACAAAAAATATGGGGCTTCCGAGGGCAAGGCTTGACGTACGGGTGCCCCCCACAGCTGACTATTTCCGGGACCGTTCCAAACCACATAGGACGTCCGATGAAGTTGTTCTTGTATGGCTTTGGCCGAATGTTGAGATACCGTCACAACCGCATCAGCCCGTCGAATCGTAGGGACCCAAAGCAATCGAGTGTAAAGGCGAAACAAGCCGCCAAAATCTGTGCGTGAATCGAGAAACAAAGTATCATGCACGGTGACGAGTTGTTGATGACGTCCCCACAAGCTTCCACAATTAGCTGTATAATGAACGACGTCGGCACGAAGAACCCATGCGTAGAATGGAAGCCAAACCTGATACCATCCTATATCCACAAGAAAATTGAAGACCCGTGCCAGGAACATGCGGGACTGGCAAAGGCGCGGACCCCGCAAAGGCACAATCCGAACCGCTCCCCATTGATTTCCCGCATCTTCTAAGGCACGCCATAACTCTTCAGCATAAGTACAGGTCCCCGTTTGCGTTTTGCGGCAGACAAACAAATCCACAATCACCGTGAGTCGTGACCGTTCCTTTTCCACTGTGCGCTTCCCCGTCAATTTCTTC
Organism: Bacillota bacterium; assembly: GCA_021802375.1. Next base: position 2,737 of record JAKAAL010000788.1, read on the forward strand.
ATCCTCACCCTATCATGTCGCGGTAAATATCAATCATGTCACGCGCACATCTGCGCCACGAATAGTATGACAACGCCCAGTGTTGACCCGCATGGACTCGACATGCAGGCCAATGATAGAGCACGGTCTCAAGAGCATCAGCAATCTCGTCGGTTTTCAAGGTTCGGACAACATGCGTATACCCGTGTCCCACTTCCTCAAGGGCCGGCGTCGCATAATGAATCACAGGCACACCCGCCAAAAGCCCTTCGGCCACAGGCAATCCAAACCCCTCATACGTCGACAAATACGTCAGAGCATCGGCATGACGCAACAGACCAGCTTTAACGGTCTCTGAAACGTCAGGCCACCAAATCACATGCGGTGTTTCTTGCATCAATGCTTGTATCAAAGATGTGGCGTCGCCTTCCTGACCAATCAAAAAGAGAGTCCCTTCCGGATGCCGTCGACGGAATTCTGCAAAACCTCGGATGAGGTGAGGGATCTGCTTTCGGCGCGTCATGCGCCCCACATAGAC
>JAKAAL010000018.1 GCA_021802375.1 Bacillota bacterium
TAAGAAGCAAATCGAAGACACCACGTCCGATTACGACAAGGAAAAACTCCAAGAGCGTCTGGCCAAGCTATCCGGTGGCGTCGCGGTAATCCAGGTGGGAGCGGCGACCGAAGTCGAGCTCAAAGAAAAGAAACTTCGGATTGAAGACGCGTTGTCCGCTACCCGTGCGGCAGTGGAAGAAGGCATCGTTCCCGGAGGTGGTACGGCACTGCTACGGACTCTGAAGGCGCTGGAGAACCTTAAGGCCGAAGGTGACGAGAAGATTGGTGTCAACATCGTCCGTCGCGCCGTCGAGGAACCGGTGCGTCAGATCGCACACAACGCCGGGCTCGAAGGTTCCGTGATTGTCGATGCGATTAAGAAGGAATCTGGCGATGTTGGGTATGACGCCTTGAACAACAAGGTTACCGATATGGTGAAAGCCGGTATCGTGGACCCCGCTAAGGTTACCCGCTCGACGCTACAGAACGCCGCGTCGATTGCGGCCATGCTCTTGACGACCGAAGCCTTAGTGGCCGATAAGCCCGAAAAGAAGGATGCGGCTCCAGGTGGCGGCATGGGCGGTATGGGTGGCATGGGTGGTATGGGCGACATGATGATGTAACACCCCTCTCCGGGCGTTCACTGGAGAAGATTCACGGCGGCGTGGGTGAGTCAACCTACGCCGCTTTGTTGCATTTTGCGCATGGAAGCATATGACCCACTGTGATTTGAGACCCAGAAATATGTCAGATACGCCTGTCCCCTTGAAAGCTCTCGGTGCCGATTTAGCACGCGTCTTAGCTGAGGTGGAGTTTGGGGATTGCTGGCCGATGGAGTACAGGTTGCGAGGACAGATTCTATCCCTCGAAACCATGCTCGATGGGTGAATATGGGGCCCTCCTCGGAGCAACAGGCGCGCGGATGGAGGATCCACAACCTGGTACACATTGTGACCGGGATGGCAAATCGGCACGCAACCACAACTGCGGCACCCGGGCCGAGTCAGCCCGCGGGGGGTTCGAACGCTTGCCGATAGACGAGACCTGCTTTTTCCTAAAGAAATTGTGCTTGTATTTCTAGTATGGCCCCATAATAATGGGGTAGAGAGGCTCGAGAAGGACGGTGGAGCATGGCTATAGTATGGATACTCGGCGCATTTCTTGTCGGGGCCATTCCTTGGGGTTACCTAGTGGCACATCTGCGCTTTAAGACCGACATCCGGGAACACGGGAGTCAAAATATTGGCGCCACAAATGTGGCCCGTACTTTAGGCATGAAGGCGGGTGTTGCGGTTCTATTGTTAGATGCCCTCAAAGGGGCGGTGGTGGTCGGAGTGACCCAAGCATACTTTGGTGATGTCTTGTGGTTAGTGGGATTGTCGGGTTTTATGGCGATCGCGGGCCATGTATTTTCTCCGTTTTTGCGCTTTAAGGGAGGCAAGGGTATTGCTACAGGCCTGGGCGCTATTGCGATACTGAGTCCCCAAGCGGCTCTTATCGCGATTTTTGCCTTCGCACTCTTTGTGATCGCGACCCGGATTGTGTCGCTTGCGTCTCTGGCCGGCATAGCGGGCGTAGTGATATGGATGGCTCTCTTAGCTCCCAAAGCGGAATTCTGGTCATTTGCTGCGCCGGCCATGTTGTTGACGATCTGGGCCCATCGGAAAAATTGGAATCGGTTGGTCAAGGGGCAAGAACCGAGGTTCGGAAAGCCTTGAAAGAAAATTTTAGGGAATAATGTTTCTAAGTGCCTTTTAAAGGGAAAGATATTCCATAGACGAGGAATTATCCCTGAAGGAGGACAATCCATGGAAATCACTCTGAACCAACTGATTGATCAAGCTCCTGAGTTGGCGATGATGCTTCGCAGTGACATTCGTCAAGGTCGTCTAACTGCGTCCCGGAAAACCGGTGTCGCTGGGCGACCTTATGTGCTCGATACCGAAGTGCTACTGGCTTCGGATCGAGATGCCTATCGGATGCTCGCGCAACAATTGACGAATAATCCCGAACGACTGCAATCTCGGCGGAGTGCTGCCCCCCGCTCTGATGGATTTCGGTCGACGCCATCAATGGGCGAAGAAGTGTGGCAGCCCTTGCTTAAAATGCTGGAGTCCCAGCATGCCATGTTGCAACAGATGATTAATGTCTTTTTGCATGAGATGCAACAGAGCCACGACCGGTACGACCGGCAAAGCCGGGAGATGCAGGAAATTTCCTATAAATTGGGCCAGGCTCATCAAAAGGGCGAACGCTTGGAAAGGCTTGTGACGGAGCGAATGGGCCGTCAGGAGCAGGCGTAAGCTCGCCGCACTTTGGTCACACTATCCCATGGGGATAGTGGGGAGGCTATGTGATGGCGAACCAACTGATACAATGCTCGGTGTCATATTGTCGATACAACGAGCATGGCGAGGTCTGTAGTTTGAATCAGATCGTGATTCAGTCACAGGTACCGGGAGGCAATGCCGAGCCACCGGAGCATCCAGGGGGACCCTTCGAGACTTTTTGTGGGTCGTATGACCCAAAATAAGGACTCTCAGTTGGGGGTCCTTTTTTGGATTTTGGCAGGTTTTTTGGCCGAGGACTTTAGTTTGTGTAAGAATTCCAGTAAGATAGGGTCAAGAAAGAGTGAAGCCATCTTGACGGGGAGTGGATTAACGCGTGCGAGAACCTAACCAGTCCCTCCATTCGATTCGTGTCGTTAAAGAAGCCACGGGTCTCACAGACCGGCGGATTCGCTATTACGAAACACTGCAATTGTTGCAACCTAAGCGTACCATCGGGAACCAACGACTCTATTCCCAACATGACATTGATCGCTTAAAACGCATTAAAGAACTACTAGATAATGGCATTTCACTGAAAGAAGTGCGTCAATACCTGGAGCACGAAGATGCGGCACTGGAACGCAGCCGGGTGGTGGAGGTGGAGCGTGATGCCGAGAGTTATTTTCAGGGGAAGTTAATTGCGCGCAAAGAGGCGGTGAGTCGCGACTCGTTGTACCCTTTGACCAACCGGGCAGACATCCTGCGCCGGATTCATCGCGATGACGATCCCCCCCACTAAATTGCCTAAGGAGGTCGACCCTGTTGCAAACCTATCCGGGAGAGAGACTGGAACCGTTATTGGTACATAGAGACATTCAAACGCGCGTGGATAGTTTGGGGAAAAGAATTACCCTAGACTATACGGGTAAAGAATTACTGCTGGTGGGGATCCTGAAAGGCTCTTTTGTTTTTATGGCGGATCTTATTCGGTGCATTGACCTACCTGTTTCGATTGATTTTATGGCCATGTCTTCGTACGGTGCCGCAACCAAGTCTTCGGGCGTGGTACGTATTTTAAAGGATTTAGAGCAGGGCGTGGATGGCCGTCACGTGTTGGTGGTGGAAGACGTGGTGGATACTGGACTTACGCTTAATTATATTTACGGTCATATGCGTTCTCGGGGCGCCGCCAGTGTAAAAATTTGCTCGCTCCTCGACAAACCGAGTCGGCGCCAGGTCGCGGTCCCGTTGCATTATAAGGGATTTGAAATTCCTGATGAGTTTGTGGTTGGGTATGGACTCGACGTGGATGAGAGGTACCGAAATTTGCCTGATGTGTGTCGGCTAATAAGGGAGTAACCCATGAGTTATGTGATCGTGCTAGATTTTGGAGCTCAATATAATCACCTGATCGCGCGCCGGGTACGGGAGGCGCGAATCTTTTGTGAGGTACTTCCCGGCGACACGCCGGCGGATGAAATCTTCTCAAAGAATCCCGATGCCCTAATCTTGTCGGGAGGGCCTGCCAGTGTGTTTGTGGCAGACGCCCCTACTATGGACCAGGCTCTGTTAACCGAGGGCATTCCGGTGCTTGGTATTTGCTACGGCATGCAGCTCATGACCCGTCTCTTAGGCGGTGAGGTAAAACCTGCGACCAAGCGAGAATATGGTCGCACCCGTATGGAACGCATCGGAGATAGTCCGCTTTTACAGGGCATCCCCGAGAGTTCAACGGTGTGGATGAGTCATGGCGATGCAGTGCTCAAGGCGCCCGAAGGATTTGGGGTCATTGCCACCACGTCCACCACACCGATCGCGGCTATGGCCGATCCGGATCGCAATTTATGGGCCGTACAGTATCATCCTGAGGTGCACCATACCCCTGAGGGTCAAGCGATGCTTCGGAACTTTCTTTATGGCATTGCGCACCTAACCCCGGATTGGGATCCCAAAGATCGGGTTGAAGAAGGAGTCCGCCAAATTCAGGATGCAGTGGGGCCGGGACGCGCCCTGGTCGCGCTATCCGGCGGAGTCGATTCGGCGGTGGCGGCGGCCTTAGCGCATCGCGCCTTAGGTTCTCGGCTTACTGCGGTCCTTATCGATCATGGGCTTATGCGGCAGGGTGAAATCGAGGAAGTAGAGGCCGCATTTCCCGATTTGGATTTACGGGTGGAAAAGGCTGAGAGCGAGTTTTTAGCGGCCTTAGAAGGGGTTCGCGATCCGGAAGCCAAACGGAAAATTATTGGTCGGGAATTTATTCGGGCATTCGAACGGGCCCGTGAATCGATTAGCGGGCCCGTCGCGCATCTGATCCAGGGCACGGTGTATCCAGATGTCATTGAATCGGGTGGTGGCAAAGGATCCACCATTAAATCTCATCATAATGTAGGTGGGATGCCCGAGGATGCGGACTTTACGGTGGTGGAGCCGCTGCGCTGGTTTTTTAAGGATGAAGTCAGGGAGCTCGGGACTGCCTTGGGGCTGCCCGATGCCATCGTATGGCGGCAACCCTTTCCGGGGCCAGGCCTTGCAGTGCGGATTGTAGGCGAGGTCACCCCGGAGGCCCTAGTCATGGTGAGACAGGCTGACGCGATTGTCCGCGAAGAGATATGGCGCGAAGGTCTGGGAAAAGAAATTTGGCAAGCATTTGCGGTTTTACTTGACATTCGCTCGGTCGGCGTGATGGGAGACGGGCGCACCTATGGGCAACCGATTGTGATACGCGCGGTCGAAAGTCAGGATGGGATGACGGCGGATTGGGTACGGCTCTCCCCTGAATTATTGGACCGAATGGCCACACGCATCGTCGGCGAGGTCCCCGGCGTGAATCGGGTGGTGTATGACATTACCTCTAAACCTCCCGGCACGATCGAATGGGAATGACCGGGGAAGCCATTCGACGGCGTAAGAGATTAGCCGATGAGATCGACGGTGTTCACAATATCGGCAAACTCTCCGCCAAGGGCGGCCAATTCGACTTGGTGCATGACCTCAGCTGGTATGGTTTGACCGAAAGGCGTTTTGGCATCGAAGGTCGCCATGGCATCGGCTACCGCGGTGACTGAAAATCCAAGATTGGCCGCCATTCGAATCGTGGTGCTGCAGCAATGCACCGTGGTTAGCCCAACCACCACCAGCTGAACCCAGCCGTGGGTCGTTAGAATGTCCTGAAGGTTTGTGCCGATGAAGGCGCTATTGACAGACTTTGTGAGCACCCACTCGTCGGGCTCTAGTTTGAGTTCGTTCCGGAGTTCATATCCGGGCGTCCCCGGGGCAAGCCGCGACGCGGGATGCGACGACTGGTGCTGCACGATAATTCTAGGGAGTTCGCGACGGCGCCAGCAATCGAGTAACGAGAAAATGTTAGCTTCCGCGTTCGGATTATTTCGGGGTCCCCAGGCCAAATCTGTCCAGGTTTTTTGGACATCAATGATTAACAAAACCGATTCAGTCGCAGGATTCTGAGCTATTGGGAAGTCCCCCCTTGAAATATATACCTTCTAATGTACTTTACTACATGCGATGGCTGTCGGGGGTAGGGCTTGCCAAAAAGGCCCATACTAATCTTGAATCAGGCTTCACTCCTCCGAACGATTGGTGTAAGATTGTTGGGTAATGTTCGGATAAAGAGCACGGAGGGACACCATGATCGAACGATATAGCCGGACCGTAATGCGAAACTTGTGGTCAGAACAACATCGCTATGACCGATGGTTAGAGGTGGAAATCCTCGCCGTTGAGGCATGGGAAAGCTTGGGTAAAATTCCACGGGGGGTGTCGTCAAGGCTTCGCGCCGCGACGGTGAGCCCCGAACGCGTAGAACATTGGGAAGGCCAGTATCACCACGATGTGTTGGCGTTTTTAAGCGCGGTGGGCGAAACCGTTAATCCCGAGGACGCCAAGTACATTCACTATGGTCTGACCTCCACGGACGTGGTGGACACGGCGCTGTCCTCTTTGTTGAATGAAGCGTTGACGCTAATTCAAGAGGATCTGCAGGAGCTTGGTCGGGCGGTGCGTAAACTGGCTTTGATTCATAAGAAAACGCCGGTCATGGGACGCACGCACGGGATGCATGCTGAACCGACTAGTTTTGGGCTCAAGGCGCTTCTCTGGTGGCTCGAGCTGAGCCGGCATTTAGAGCGGCTCCAAGCTTCACAAGAACGGATGCGGGTCATGAAAATTTCCGGTGCAGTGGGCAACTATGCCAATATTCCGATGGCCGTGGAACGGCATGTGGGAGAGGCGTTGGGATTGGAGCCGGCTCTGGTGTCCACCCAAATTCTGCAGCGGGATCGTCATGCCGAAGTAATCATGGTGCTGGCCTTAATTGGGACCACGTTAGACAAGATGGCGACTGAAATTCGCCATCTCCAACGCACTGAAGTGGGCGAAGTCGAGGAGCCGTTTGCCGCCGGGCAACGCGGATCCTCCGCCATGCCACATAAACGCAATCCCGTTAAGGCCGAGCAAATTTCGGGCCTGGCGCGGATCCTGCGTGGCTATGTGGTTCCAGCGTTGGAAGATATTCCGCTGTGGCATGAGCGCGACATCTCGCATTCTTCGGCTGAACGGGTCATGCTCCCTGACGCAACGATTCTTACGGATTACTTATTAACGCAAATGCGTCGCATCATAGAAGGCCTAGTTGTGAATCGGGAGCGAATGCTCGCGAATATTCACTTGTCGGGAGGGCTGGTCTTTTCTCAAAAAGTTCTGTTGGCATTGGTGGAGCAGGGTATGACCCGTGAAGCGGCTTATCAGCTGGTTCAGGGCCATGCTATGGCGGCTCTGAAGGATCCGTCTCAAACGTTTCGAGACCGTCTCGACCAGGATCCCGAGGTGACCCGGTGTTTATCTCGGGAAACCTTCGCCGGACTGTTTGATATCGATCCTTATTTGGCCGCCGTCGATGAGATTTATGCACGGAGCGGCATTGAAGCGGAGGAGGCATAAGATGAGCGCGACGTTACTTTATGAAGGCAAGGCCAAAAAAGTTTTTGCCACTGACAATCCGAAGCAGGTGCGAGTAGAGTTCAAGGATGATGCCACCGCATTTAATGGTCAAAAACGGGGGCAGATTACAGGCAAAGGAGTCATCAATGCCGCGCTTTCGGCGCATCTATTTCGGTTACTAGGGCAACGCGGAATTGCCACTCACTTTGTCGATGACCCGGCACCGGGTCAACTGCTGGTGGAACACTTGCGCATTATTCCGTTAGAGGTGGTCGTCCGCAATCGGGTGGCCGGATCGTTACAAAAACGGACCGGTCTTGAGGGGGGCTTAGCGCTAGCGGTGCCTATCGTCGAAATGTATTACAAGAGTGACTCGCTGGGCGACCCGCTGCTGAACGACGACCATATCCGCTTATTAAACCTAGCTAGTGCGGATTTGACGGCACGGCTGAAGGCTGGGGCGTTATTGATCAATGACGTCTTGGTGCCTTACCTGGATCAGCGGGGTCTCGTTTTGGTGGATTTTAAGTTGGAATTTGGATTGAATGACGAGGGGGTCTTAAAGCTCGGTGATGAAATTTCACCGGACACGTGTCGACTGTGGGATAAGGAGACCGGAAAAAAATTGGACAAGGATCGATTTCGTCAGGATCTGGGTACGGTGGAAGAAGCCTACCAAGAAGTTCAAGCGAGGATCTTGACTCAATGAAAACCTACCATTTAAGTTTTCACGTGGGCCTCAAAGAAGGGGTTTTGGATCCAGCGGGACAGGCTACGCTTCAAGTCATGCACCAGATGAACTTTGTGGCTAGCGAGGTTCGGATTGGGAAGTGGATTCAGGTGTGGATTGAGGCCGAGGATGAGGTCAAGGCATTGGCTATGGCAGAGGAGATGGGACATCGACTGCTGGCCAATCCGGTAATGGAACACTTTGATGTGACGGTGACTCCTTTATGACCGATCACGGTATGACGGAGAGGGTCGGGATTGTGGTGTTTCCAGGATCAAACTGCGATCAGGACACTATAAAGGCCGTGGCTGATTTGGGAGCTACACCGCGCGTACTCGACTACCGGGAGCAAGACCTCTCGGGGGTGGACCGCCTGATCCTTCCCGGAGGATTCTCCTACGGTGATTATCTTCGGAGCGGCGCCCTAGCCGCTGCCGCCCCGATCATGGATGCGGTGGCGCGTGCGGTAGAGGCTGGAATGCCCGTATTAGGCATTTGCAACGGATTTCAAATCCTCTGCGAACGCGGGTTATTACCCGGTGCCCTGTTGCCTAATCCTCACGGCGAATTTGTCTCGCGCTTCGAGACGGTGCGGGTCACGTCGGTGCCTCAAGGATTTTCAGGGATGGCGGTGGGGGATTTATTTACGCTCCCTATTGCGCACCATGAAGGCTCCTACAGGGTTTCGGAAGGGGCTCTGCACCAACTGTTCGAATCGGGGCAAGTGTTTTTGCAATATAGCGATCCGTCTGGGGTGGTGCACCCCTTGGTAAATCCCAATGGGTCGGTGGCTAATATCGCCGGGGTCGCTTCGGGATCAGTGGTAGCCCTGATGCCGCATCCGGAGCGGGCCATGGCGCGCTATTTAGGATCGGCGGATGGGGCTCGGTTCCTCCAAGCCTGGCTTGGACAGAAAGGGGAGGCCGGATGCTAACGCACACCGATGTGGGTTTATCTGAGAGTGAGCATCAGGAGATTTTGCGCCTACTTTTACGTAATCCCAGCGATCTAGAGCTCGGACTATTTGGGGCGCTCTGGTCGGAGCATTGTAGTTACAAGAGCTCTAAGCCATTTTTGGCGTGGTTACCGAACCAAGGGCCGTATCTGGTCCAGGGCCCGGGAGGCAATGCTGGGGTGGTGTTTCTGAGCGAAGATTATGATGTCGCCTTTAAAATTGAAAGTCATAACCATCCGTCTTATGTGGAGCCGCTTCAAGGGGCTGCCACCGGGGTGGGAGGCATCTTAAGAGACATCATAGCCATGGGGGCCCGACCTATTGCAGTAGCCGATGTCCTGAAGTTCGGGACCAACCTTAAGTCAGAGGCTTTGCAAAACGGTATCGTGGAAGGTATCGGGGCCTATGGCAATGCGATTGGGATCCCGACGGTCACGGGGAGCGTGGGATATAGTGCGGTGTATGACGCGAATCCGTTGGTCAATGTGATGGCAGTAGGCTTGATGCCGCATTTGCAAGAGATTGGGGCCACTGGTGCGCAACCGGGTTCAGTCGTGCTCCTGATGGGCCAAGCCACCGGACGCGACGGAATTCATGGGGCCAGTCTGCTCGCATCACAAGATTTTGGTTCCGAAACCGAAGCCATGCGACCCACGGTGCAGGTCGGCGATCCCTTTATGGGCAAGCTTTTGATGGAGGCTACCTTAGCCATCGTGAGCGAAGGGCTCGCAGACGCTGTGCAAGATCTTGGTGCCGCAGGGCTAACCTCAGCCTTGGCGGAACTGGCGTACGCCTCGCACGTGGGGGTGACGGTGGACGTGGCTCGGGTGCCATGTCGGGAATCCGGCATGAGTGCCTACGATATTATGTTGTCCGAAACCCAAGAGCGTATGTTGCTAACTATCCCGGCCAACAAGTTGGACGAGGCTTTGGCCATTATCCGGCGCTTTGCCATACCGGTCGCTGAGATCGGGCGAGTGACGACTGGTGATTTTCTTCGCGTCGACCAGGAAGGCGTTCGAGCCGCCGACGTGCCGACCTCTTTCTTGGTCGCATCCTGTCCGCGACATGCGCTGCCTGAAGATTTTACGGCAAGTTTTGCGATCCCTCCTCAAGTAGATCCGGCCCCCGTTCCCTTGACCTTAGACCAAGACTTGGGGTTTCGTGTGCTGGGCCATGCGGACTGCCGCGATCGAGCTCCAATTTTTGAGCGTTATGACTCCACGATTGGGGTGCGTACCGTATGGGGTCCTGACCATGATAGTGCCATATTGTGCATTGGATCCGAGGCCGAGGGTCTTCAAATTGCGGTTTCAGCCCCATCGCGATGGGCTGCCGGGGATAGCGTTGCGGGTGGGTACGGGGCGGTCGTGGATGTCTTAAGCCGGATTGCCGTTCAGGGCGCCGTGCCGTTAGGACTCACCGACGGGATTAACGGGGGTAATCCCGATAAACCTGAAGAATATGAACGGATTGCGGGATTAGTGTGGGGAATCGCTGAAGCCGCCCGAGATTTTGGGGTGCCGGTAACGGGAGGCAATGTGTCGTTACACAACGAGACCAACGCCGAAGCGATTTGGCCCACGGCGGCCTTAGGAATAGTAGCTAAGCATGCTCGTCCGACAACCCCAATGGCCGATCAACCGTCGCGTGCGGGACTCACGATAGCACTTGTCAACCCTCCAATCGAACCGACCCTGGGAGGGAGTGTGTTGGCCGAGCTTCTGGGTCGGATCGGCCCCTATCCGCGCATTGCGGCAAATCCAACCGTGGCGGCCTTGGATCTTATGGCCGAGTGGGCTCGTGATCCGAGTGCCGTGGGGCTGGTGGCGTGTCGTAGTGTTGGGGTCGGAGGGCTCTTTGTCGCATTGGCCCGATCCTTAATGGGATCTGGGGCCCAATACGGTGCGGATCTGCTCCTGCCTCGGGACGGTGCGGCATTAGCTCTCTTTAATGAAATTGCCGGGCAGTTTTTGGTGTTTTTAGAGACAAGCCGTCAAGAGTCATGGGAGAGGAGTGCAAAAGCTCGGGGGGTGCCCCTGGGGATTTTGGGCGAAACCACCGCATCTCCGCAACTGAAGGTTGTAGCCGGGCGGCCTGTAACCTGGGATCTTCAGGCGCTGTGGCGCACATTTCGTGAGGGAGGGGACGTCCACCATGTGGGGTGAGATACATGAGGAATGTGGCATATTCGCCGTATGGGGCCATCCTAAAGCTGCGCTTCAGGCCTATTGGGGCACTTTTAGTTTGCAGCATCGTGGTCAAGAAAGTGCTGGCATCGCAGTCCTTTTGCATGATGACATTACGGTTCATAAGGGCATGGGTTTGGTGACTGAGGTGCTGCACGCGGAACAGGAGATGCTTCGCGAAGGGGACGCTGCTTTGGGCCATGTCCGGTATTCGACGACCGGTGAATCGTCTTTAGTCAATGCTCAGCCTCTTCTCATGCAAACCCGATTCGGGCCGTTGGCGCTGGCCCACAATGGCAATCTGGTTAATGCGGGAGAGTTAAGAGACACGTTAGCCCGAGAGGGTTCGATTTTTCAGGGGACCTCGGATAGCGAGATCTTGGCTCATTTATTGGCAAAAAGTTCGGCGGAGGATCTAGAAGGGGCCCTCTTGGAAAGTCTGCCGCAATTAAAAGGCGGCTTTGCGTTTGCTATTCTCGCGCGAGAAGGGCTTTTTGCCGCGCGAGATGTGCATGGCATCCGCCCGTTGGTACTGGGGCAGTCGCCTGAAGGCGGCACGATGGTGGCTTCCGAAACCTGTGCCCTTGACACGGTGCAAGCGACGTGGCTACGGGACGTGGAGCCCGCCGAACTGATTTGCATTCGGGAACAGGGCGTGAGCTTTCGGCCCTTTGTGCCGGTCGAAGAGGTGCCGACGCGTGCGGTGTGCGCGTTTGAAGCCGTGTACTTTGCACGCCCAGACTCCCAAATTGATGGGCAGAGTGCGCATTTAAGTCGACGTCAATTGGGTCGTCGCTTGGCGGAAGAATCTCCCGTGGAGGCTGACGTAGTGGTAGGAGTGCCCGACTCTAGTTTGCCGGCGGCCATGGGTTACGCCCAGGCCTCGCAGATACCTTTTGACTTTGGTTTGGTGAAAAATCGATATATTGCCCGTACCTTTATTTCGCCGACTCAAACGGGCCGCGAATCGAGCGTCCAGTTAAAACTGTCCGCGGTTCGTGAAGTGGTGGCAGGAAAGCGGGTGGTTTTGGTGGACGATAGTCTGGTGCGCGGTACTACCTCGAGGCGCTTGGTGTCGTTGCTACGCCAGGCGGGTGCCCAAGAGGTTCACATGCGGATCGCGTCGCCGCCGTATACCGATCCGTGTCACTACGGGATTGACACTTCGCGCGCCGGGGAATTGGCTGCCCGTACCATGTCGCTCAAGGCGCTTCGTGAATCTGTTGGTGCTGACACCTTGGCCTACTTGTCAATTGAGGGTCTTGCAGAAGGGCTCGGGCCTCAAAAGGGGTGGTGCATGGCGTGCTTTGGGGCCGGATACCCGGTGGCGATTCCAGCATCCGAGAAGGAGGCACCGAGTCATGTCTAAGCATCTGACGTATCGCGATGCGGGCGTGGATATCAGTCGCGGTAATGAAGCGGTGACCCGAATTAAGGCGATTGCCGAGACCACTCGGCGACCTGAGCTGATGGGCGGCATTGGGGCATTTTCGGGAGCGTTTCGCTGGGATCAGGCGGGGACGTTGCTTGCCGGGGCCGACGGCGTTGGCTCTAAGCTTCTGTTGGCGCAGGCCCTAGATCGGCACGATACGGTGGGGATTGACTTGGTCGCGATGAATGTCAATGACGTCTTAGCTAATGGTGGCGAGCCATTGTTTTTTCTCGATTACATTGCTACCGGGTATTTGGATCCAGTCCGCATTGCCGAGCTTGTGGAAGGAATAGCGGAGGGCTGCCGCCAAGCGGGTTGTGCACTGTTGGGAGGAGAAACGGCTGAAATGCCGGGCTTGTATGGACGCGATCAATACGATCTGGCAGGTTTTGTGGTAGGCCGCCAGGTTCGCCAGTGGGAACCTCCCGCGCCGGGCGATCGAATTATCGGTATCGTCTCCTCGGGATTTCACTCTAACGGGTATGCGTTGATCCATAAAATCGTCAAAGACCAGGCTTTGGACTGGGATACGGTGTATCCTCAGTCTGACGGCAAGACCTTGGGAGCGGCACTCCTAACGCCGACGCTTATCTATGTTAAGGCCATCCACCGTCTTTGGGAAGCCATTTCGGTTCGTGGGCTGGCGCATATCACCGGTGGAGGTATTATGGAAAATCTGCCCCGGACACTCGCGCCGGGTCAAGGAGCGAAGATTACACGCGGATCCTGGCCGACTCCAGAGATTTTTTCGTGGTTGGGGTCTTTGGGACAAGTGGCGGAAGCAGAGATGTTTCGCACCTTTAACATGGGGATTGGGTTTATGGTCGTAGTGCCGGCAGAGGAGGTTCTGACAGCGTTAGAATTGCTCCAACAATTAGGGCATCAGGGCTATGACGTGGGCGAAGTCGTCTCCGAACCGGGTGTGGTGCTGGTATGAGATGGGCGGTACTGGTCGGTGGTACGGGTAGCAACCTGGCGGCCATGTTGGAGGCGGCAATCCCGGTGTCTCTGGTGGTCTCGCATCGAGCAGGGGCCCCTGCCTTGGCTATAGCGGATGGCTACCAAGTTCCGGCACGGGTGCTGGAGGCTAAAGCCTGGCGTGACCGAGAACGTTACGACGAAGAACTACGCAACATTTTGGACGCCCATCGAATTGAGGCCATCGCTATGGCCGGGTTCATGCGCTGGCTGACACCCAAGACGGTGGCGCGATATCGAGGACGCGTGGTTAATGTGCACCCTTCACTGTTGCCCGCATTTCCCGGACTCCACGCCATTGAACAGGCGTATCGGCATGGAGTGAGGTGGACCGGGGTAACTATTCATTTTGTGGATGAGGGCCAAGATACCGGCCCCATCATTATGCAGGTTCCTGTGCCGATTCCACCGGGTCTTGGCCAGGAAGCGTTAGAGACCAAGATTCATCAAGCCGAGCACTGGTTATATCCGAAAGTCGTGTGGGCAGTGGAACGGGGCTGGGTGAGTCTCAGTGCGGATGGTCAGGTGGTCTGGGATCCATCTCATAAGGAGGTCGAATCATGGATGCGTGGGCTCTATTCAGTGTAAGTGATAAACAAGGCAGTGTGGAATTGGCCCAATGGTTTAATGCACAAGGAATCGGAATTTTAGCGAGCGGCGGCACCTACCGACACTTTGTGGAGCACGGCATAGGGGCTACGGCACTGGAGGATCTTACGGGTTTTGATCAAGTACTCGACGGTCGGGTTAAAACATTGCATCCGGTCATCTATGCGGGTCTCTTAAGCCGGCGGACGCCTCAAGATCAGGAAGATGTGGTAAGACTCGGATCCAAAAATATCGTGGCGGTGGTCGTCAATCTCTATCCGTTTCGGCAACGGGCACAAGAGGCGTCCCTGGCGTCTTCACCGACATCGACCTTAGTCGAAGAAATTGATATTGGCGGGGTCTCTTTGATGCGGGCCGCCGCTAAAAATTACTCCCATGTCATGGTTTTGGTGGATCCTGAGCAATATGGCGAAGTTATCGAGACTCAGTGGATAGAACATACCGAAGCTGATCGCTTACGATGGGCGGCCCGTGCGTTCCAACATGTTGCGGCTTACGATACGGCCATTGCCCTCACGTTCAGTCCCGATTTTAATTTGGATGCCGATTGGGTGGTTTCCGGAATCCGAAAGGACAGCTTGCGATATGGGGAGAATCCGCATCAAAGCGGCGTCTTCTATCCAGTTAAACCGAATGCCGGATTTGCCGGCGCTCGGCAGTGGCAAGGGAAAGCGCTGTCGTATAACAACCTGGCCGATGCGGATACGGCCTGGGGCCTGGTGTCTGGACTCCAAGTAAGTGGCGTTGCGGTCATAAAACATCAAAATCCCGCCGCAGTGGGTATTGCTGACACGGCCGTCGAGGCGCTCTTAAAAGCCCAGTCTGCGGATCCGGTGTCTATCTTCGGAGGCATCGTGGCGTTTAATGGAAAAGTCTCCGAAGATGCTGCCCGAGTGTTGCGGGATATATTTCTTGAAGTGGTGTTAGCGCCGAGTTACGAGCCGAACGCCCTTCAGATCCTCCGGTCAAAGAAGAATCTTCGCGTGTTAGAAATGCCCAGCTTCTCATGGAAACCCTGGGAGGTGCGCTCCATTGATGGGGGATTTATTGTCCAGACTTCCGATCGATTGATCCGACAGTACTCTGATTTTGAGCAGGTGGCCGGTCCCCCAGTAGACATTAAAGTGTACCAAAAGGATGTCGAATTGGCTTGGGTGACCGTATCGAGAAAAAACAATGGCTCGCCACCATTAGCTAAGACGTCATTGACATTCATCGCGACCAAGTCAATCCCCACCGTATCGTGCCGATCTAGGGCCTGCGCCAACAGAAGCTTAGAG
>JAKAAL010000789.1 GCA_021802375.1 Bacillota bacterium
CATCACGCGATATCGAGGGTGAAAACCCTCTATATTTGCCTCAAGCCAAAATTTTTCACAATAGTGCCGCCATTGGACCTTCGATCGTGTTGGCGGGAACCTGGGATCCTTCGGACCAGGAAATTACGATGGAAATTCGTCGGACGGGCCAGGTGATGTTTGAAGGGGCGGTCAATACCACACTCATGCGCCGAAGTCCCGAGTTATTAGTCCAGTATCTACGAAGAGAATGGCCGATTGAAGGATGGACGGCACTTATGACGGGAACGACCATTGTACCACCTGCGGATTTCTCTCTAGAAGAAGATGACGAGATTGCGATCGCGATTAGTGGTATCGGGCGCCTGGTCAATTACGCCCGTCGAATCGGACCGAAATGGGCTAACGTGCCTAATCTATAAGGAGGAGCTAACGCCGTGAAAATTACCGAGGTAGAGACGTATATTGCCGGTAACGAGTGGAAGAATTGGTTATTTTGTCGGGTGCATACGGACGAGGGAATTACTGGCATTGGAGAGGGTACCGTGAATGGATTTGGCAAGACCACCGAAGCCGCCATTCATGAAATGTTTCATTTGGTGCGAGGCATGGATCCTTTTGATACCAACCAACTCAGTTTCTCCTTGTTTCGTGACTTTTTTTCAGATGGAGGGCAGATCCAGGGTGCCGCCTTGAGCGCCATCGAGACGGCCTGTTGGGATATCAAGGGAAAGGCTCTCGGAGTTCCGCTCTACCAACTCTTAGGAGGTCGGGTACACGACCGACTTCGGATCTATGCGAATGGGTGGTATCAAGCGGAAGAGGGGCGCACGCCGAAAGCATTTTTTGATCAAGCCAGAGAAGTCGTAAGTCGAGGCTATACGGCGTTGAAGTTTGACCCCTTTGGCACCGCTTGGCGCACAGTGAGTCGAGAGGAATTTACGCTTGCGATCGATATCATTGCGGCGGTGAGGGATGCTGTGGGACCGACCGTCGATATTTTAGTGGAAGGCCACAATCGTTTTTCCGTGGCCACGGCGTTACAGTTTGCCCAGGCCATGGAAGAATTCCGACCCTCATGGTTTGAGGCGCCCGTGCCGCCTTACCGCATTGCGTCGATGGTCGAGGTCGCCCGGCGTTCGCCGGTTCCCATTGCTTGCGGTGAAGACTATTACTCACGCGAACAATTTTCAGAACTACTCAAGGGTGATGCGGTGAGCATTATCCAATTGGAACCGCAACACATGGGATTAACCGCCGCGCGCGACGTGGTGGGGATGGCGCATGCGCATAATGCGGTGATCGCACCGCACAGTGCACAAGGTCCCATCTGCTCATTGGTCGCGGCACATCTTAATGCCGCCAGCCCCAACTTCTATCTGCACGAGTTTTTTGACGAGTTCAATGCGGATTGGGAAAGTCGCCTTCTGACCTATTCCGTCACGAACGAGGGAGGCTATATCACACCTCCCACAGAACCGGGCCTGGGAGCCGACCTTAATCTGGACGAAATTCTTAGCCACCCCTATCAGCCTCAAAACTTTATACCGCTGTTTCATTCCGGCTGGGAACGGCGGCGGGGATTAAGAGACTAGGGATGAGAAAAATCATGGGATTTGGCGCGGTTAGGATCTTACAAGTCCATGATGGTTCGATTTGATCGAAAGGTGTAGCCGTCAAGATTGGCACGGCGTGAAGGAGGGGGTTTGGGTGAGGCTTGAAAATCGAGTGTGTCTCATTACGGGTGGAGGTAGTGGGATTGGTGAGGCGATCGCACGGCGATTTGCCGAAGAGGGAGCTATCATAGAAATCGGGGACCGGGATGAGGTACGGGCAGTCGCCGTCGCGCAGCAAATCCGACACAGTGGTGCACGGGCCGAGGCCACAGAGATTGACGTGCGGGATCCGAATTCTGCCGAAAGATGGGTGTCTCACGTCATTCAGCGCCATGGCAAAATCGACGTACTGGTGAACAATGCGGGAATTAGTGCCGTCGGCGAACTGCATAATGTGTCTTTAGAGCTTTGGGACGCCGTCCTGGCTGTCAATGTGACCGGCGTCTTCTTAGTCAGTCGGGTTGTCTTACCTTATATGATGGAGCGGCGTTCTGGGTCGGTAATCAACATGTCATCGTCTATCGCGGAGATGGGATTGGCGAGACGGGCCGCGTACGCCGCCACCAAAGGGGCGGTACTGGCCATGACGCGTTCGATGCAGGTAGATTACGCACCCTTTGGGATTCGAGTCAATGCGCTGATGCCGGGCACTATCTTAACACCTTTTGTGGAGCGTTATCTCGAGAGGGATTATGCGGACCCAGAGCAAGCCCTAGCATCGTTACGCCAGCGCCAACTGGCAGAAGACCTGGGGCGCCCGCAAGACGTCGCCCACGCGGCCTTATTTTTGGCATCGGACGAATCTCGATATGTGATGGGGACGGGCTTAAGTGTGGACGGAGGCACCAATGCAGGCAAGCCGTATTAGACCGAGGGAGAGGAGGTACGAGCATGAATTATGAATTTACCGGATATTGGCGTAGTGATGGCAGAGTCGGGACCCGTAATCACGTATTGATATTGCCGCTGTCTCCCGCCGTCAGTGCAACGGCTTCGGCCGTACAACGGGCGGTGCCGGGGACGGTCAGCGTGGAGATGCATCAGGATGTGGATCCCGAGATCGAAGGGTTTGCGCTCGCGATGCGCACCTTGAGTGGTTGGGTGGATCATCCAAATGTTTATGCGACGGTGTTGTTGGCTCTCGATGAGAGCGATGCTGTGGTAGGAGAATTGGTGGCCCGGATTGCTTCTCACGTTAAGTTTCGGCTTGTGACTTTCGACCAGGAGGGCGGGCGGCGAGCGGCGATGCTCAAGGCGAGTCAGGTGGCTCGAGATTATCTCTATGAGGCTCTGGGGGTACCGCGACGTCCGGCGCCGCTAAGGCACCTGCTGCTAGCGACCGAGTGCGGGGGATCGGATGCCTGTTCGGGGCTTTCGGCTAATCCTAGTCTGGGCTATGCGAGCGACCTCTTAATTCAACAGGGGGGCACCTCGATTTTGGCGGAAACGACCGAATTAATTGGAGCAGAGCGCATTCTGGCCGACCGCGCTGTTACGCCGGCTATTGCCGAAGCTATTTGGAAGACCGTCGGCCACGCGGAACGCGCTGCGATGCGAATGGGTGTCGACTTCCGTGGAGGGCAGCCGGCACCGGGGAACATTGCGGGAGGGATTACGACCATCGAAGAAAAGTCGTTAGGTTGCGTCCACAAAGG
>JAKAAL010000790.1 GCA_021802375.1 Bacillota bacterium
CATGCCACCCCCATCCAAGCGCTCTTTGACCAAGGTCTTACACGCCCCTTCGACGATCCCCGAGCCGATAGGCAAGCCCAGCGCGCGATAGCGCGGGTAGTCCATTTGCGCGGCGTGACGAACAAAATAGCCATGCGCTTTCGCCGATTCTGTCGGGTCGGCACCCGGCGCTTTGGCTTCGAGGGCGACCATCGCGGCGATAATTGGCGCCGGTCCTTCCTTCTCCAACGGATCATGCAGGGGTTGCGCCCAAGTCCTCTCATCGGCGTCATTAGCAAAATACGCCTTGGCATACTCCCAGAGGTGAGTGCGGGCATGATAAATATCCACCCCTTCGATGATGGTCAGCCCGGGTCGGCCGAGATACTCGGCCCCGTATCGCCAAATCCAGTCGGCTCCATCGCCCAATAAGATGACCGTCTGACAGCTCGGGGCGTCGAGGCCGAGGGCGAGCGCATGGGCCCGCATCCGGGGCCAAAAGTCGGGTCGAGGTTCCAGGCCCAGGCAATAGTCGGCCTCGCGCAGCGGTTGCCATACCGGGATTGGCGACGCCGAGGGCGTCGCTGGAACGCGCCGCACGGGGAGACACACCCCGACTTTGACCTCATGATACACATGGCCCACCCGAAAGGGAGCCATCGCTCCGTCCACACTCACAATCAACGCCTCGGGTGCCAGGCCCTGCAGCGGGTCATCTCCTGCCTCGGCGGAAGGTCGGCTGGCCGAACGATCCGAGGGGCGCTCTTCTGGTGGGCTCGCTAGGTCGGCCTGAACGGCGGCGATGGCTGCTTGTTCGTCGGTTTCTGCCACACCGCCCACGCGTTCCGTCACGCGGCGAATGGTGTCTCCGTCGAGCGGAAGTTCGATTAAGGTGTTCACCAGTGGGGGAATCTGATCAAAGGGCAGATTCACCGCAAACGCGGTGACCGCTTTGGCCAGCGCGGGGCTGTACCGTTCGGGTCCGAGTTGAAGGACCGCATCCATGGGGGCTATGCCGCCGTGGCCTTGGGGGCAGACATAATAGATGCGCGACCACGTATAGGTTCCAAAGAACCCCAGTTTCGTGAGAGATCGTGGACCAATCCGACGTAGTGTGGTTGCACACACAGAACAAGAGGGTGGACTCGTAGGTTCGGCAGTCTGCACGATCTCCTGGGTCCAGCCCTGGGCCATGGCATTGCCCAGCGTCTGGGTGATCTTCCGCGTGACCGTTTCGACGGCGTCCAAGGTGGTCACCTCGGCCTTTATGGCCGGCGGGATGCGGTCCAGAAGTCGTCGTCCCGCTTCGCTGAGGACTTCTTCAAACTCATGCCAAGCCGCCTGCATCGATTCCGAAAATGCGTCCCATTGCATCGCGTCTCATTCCTTTCGCAGGGGCTCCCCCGTCGGTCGCCGGCCTGCGCTCATGTAGAGGCGGAACACCTCCCAGCGCACCGTAACAGGAATTCTGCGTTTGGTCCAGAGGGTGGCGCTCACGGGTTTGGTCATCCCTGCCACTAGCGGTGAGGACACGCCACCGTACCCTCACCACCGAGGTCACTAAGTGACCCCTCGGCACGTTTCCGATAGCAAAAATCTTCTCGCAAAATTCCCCGGGAGAGGTGGAGAACTATTTGACCAAAAATGTGGGATTTTCTATTCACCAAACACCGATCTCGACCGGAATCCGTCGGTCTCGACCGGCTTCATCCGGGGTTTAGTGAACCCCGAGTCTATTCGCACCTCATTCAGTGCTCAATACGAAATTATGGGAACATTCAATCTCACAAACTTAAGCTGCACCCAAATAAATTCCTCGCTGATAGCACATACCAATGGAGGTGGTTCGAATTTCGCTTCGCATTGCACAAATCTCCTTGTTGATGGGGATCATCTTCGGGTTCGTAATACAAACCATTCCGCATCCGTGGAGAACCTTCGCTTTCGGACTGTGGATCGCCTGCTTGTTTTTCTATAGCCATCAAATCCGTGAAGCGGAAGAGGTTTCCCCTCCCCCCGATCACGATGGGAGCAGTTGGCTGTTTGTGGGATACCTGATCAGCCAATGCGTCGTATGGGGATGGCATTTTGTTTAGTTCCGTGGTCAACCACCGCGATCGAGAGGTTCGCACCCAGACAAACTGGGCCAGGACACTCATGTGGCTAGGCTACCAAAAATCGCAAAGGAGAACGCTGACGCAATGGTATTCTTGGCGATTGTTATGCTGATCAATGGAGCATCCTTGGGTATTACCGTGTTTTTATGGCACGAGAGCGAAGATCCCGATGCTTTTCTCCATCGACCCGTTCGAATGCGTCAATGGATCCTCTTAGTGACGACTGGGTGTCTCCTATGGATTGGAAGCGTGGTATGCGTAAGCATGTGGCATGGCTTGATAGGAGTACTCCCGATTTTTGCCCTAAACATTATCGTCACAGAGCCGCCATGGTCAGCCCCCGGTTCTCTGGATTAGAACTCGCAAGGCAACCGCTGCAATTTCGACCGGCTTGTTAAGGGAGACGCACTGAGTCGTCGAAGGACGGCGATTCCCACGGACAAGCCCACTGCCATACGGTTTTCCACGGAGATCCGCGAGGCGGGCAGACAACCCAGTAATTCCAAAGCCAGTGCAGTGCGATAGTGCTGAACGTTGCTCCATAGACGGCGCAAGCTGGAAACGTGTCTTCGGTCAGCATTCATTGGCCCCACCATATTAGCGTATACACCGCGCCGTGACCGATCAATCGATATACCATGATCAAAATGGTCGGGCCAGTCGGATAACGGTACCGCCGCTTCCGGCACTGATGTTTTAGACGAAAGGTCCGCACATACCAACGAGCAATAACGTTTTGGCGCTTCTGAGGTGGAGGTGCCCAGTTTAAAATGTGGGCCAGCACCCAAATCGGGAGGGCCGCTAGCACCAACCCGACCCCAAAGCCATCAAGACGAACGTGATGTAACATTTCGCTTTGCATCACAACCCATCCTGGAACCAACCGAAAAACGCTTTCTTCCCCAACCGCTGTGCCAACGGTTTTCGCCCATCGGGTGCTTCGGTTTCTCTGCCTTATTTCCGCGTCTGTCCCCCGCAAACATTGCGCGGTGGCTTTGGCGACAGACGGACGAGCGATGCGAAACCACGCCCACCGTGCAGAACATCCCAAAGCTACGAGCCCCATTCCCCACCAACCCATTGATACGAAGAGAAACTCTAGAAGTTTAATGGACATGCCAATTTCCCTTCCGCTCGGCCAAGATATCCA
>JAKAAL010000791.1 GCA_021802375.1 Bacillota bacterium
GTCGTCGCCGGTAATTCCTGGTGTGGAGTGCCTAGCTTTGGGAGAACCCCGCACCGTGCAAGACAGTACCCTCCTTATGATGTTGGGTCTGGGTTATGTCCGGGGTGCGAACGCTTCGGTCAGTCAGGCGGCAGAGTGGGATAGTATTTGGTCCAGTTGGGGGGCAGTTTAAATTATGCATTGTTTGAGATGCTGGCAAATGTGCAGGTCACCGAATGGCACATTGCCGGGCTAACCGGGTCGCTTCGTGATCAGTCTCGTGCGCAGCTCTGGGGTCTGCAACTGGATTAACCAAGTGGTTGGGGAGGAAATCGCATGACGATCGATATACCGGGCCGAGGAATTTTAGGGTGGGATACCGTGGTACTGGACTTGAATGGGACATTGGCATTAGATGGTAAGGTAAGCTTATCTGTCGAAGCGCTACTCTATGATCTGGCACGGCAATATGAGACGATTCTCGCTACAGCAGATACTTTCGGCACGGCCCGCTACTTTGCTCATCGGCTCGGCATTCGGCTTGAGGTGGTTCATAGCGGGCTCGACAAAGAAGCGTTAGTGACAGGGCTCCCAGGGGGAGTAGCGGCCATCGGCAACGGGGCCAATGATCAGAAGATGTTTCGTGCCGCAGACTTGGCTATCGGGATAATCGGAACCGAAGGCGCATCCGTCACATCGATGTTAGATGCGGATATTTGGGTAGCGGGTGCCGAACAAGCCCTGGAACTTTTGCTGCATCCTAATCGACTGGTGGCGACACTTAGAACGTAGCGCGTGAGATTTAAGCATTCGGGGGGACGGCGCGGGTGCGCCATTCCCTTGGGCCTAATGGGAATCATCCCTCTCGCTGCGCGTGGATTGTCATTAAGGCGCGTTGGGTGTCCCGACCGAAGTCATGGTGGAGGCGACGTAGGCTGAAGGTGACACCGCCCAACGGGAATTCAGGATGAAAACAATTGTAGAAGCCCGGAAGAAAAACGCGGGACCAAGGGAATGGTCCCACGTTGGGCTATGGGTCCTGTGATGCAAGGTAGCGGCTAAAGCTTTCCCAAGTGATTTTCCCATACAAGATGGTGTCGGGACCGGCAAGCCAGATGACCCAGGTACGATGCGGTGCAAAGAGGTCGACGCTGGGGCTCCAATCTTCCTGGGGATGATGCAACAGAACGACCCCGGATTCGCGAACGAGATCGCCTTGGATATGGGTGAAAAAATCGTCTCGTGTCTTTCGATGGGTTGTATCCCGTATCTGTACGGGCTTGTCATGTTGGTACTCCTTTGGCGGATTCTTAGCCGCGTGATAACGCGGGCCTGGTACCATTCCGGATCAGGAGGCGTCAGAGTAGTGGCTAGTTAAATTTCCACGGGGCCATCTAGTGGCGACCAATACCTGTATTCCGAGGTTTTAATGGTATCGCTCAAATCGGGATCAATCTGTCGAATCGAATTGACAAAGTCAAAGACCATTAGGTCGATAGACTCCGGGCCGTTTTCTGGCTCAGGGCAAGGGCGCCACAAGTTACAAGAGAAAAATGGGGTGGTCAACAGAACTCCGATTAATTGAGCCACGAAAGGGTCCTGGTTAAAAAAACCTACGATAATCTCTTTCGGCTTTTCTCGGCCCCTAACGGGACCCGCAGTCCTCACAGGATTCGTCTGCTCGGGGGTGGCTTCCGCCCCATCGCGTGGGGATGTTTTTCCCCCACGCACCGCTCAAGATCCCGACAGGAGAAGGATGGCAGGAAACTCCCATCGGTGTCCCGTCGGTGGTACCCTGAGTCCCAGTGTTACTGGGCCCTCCTCAAGATGCCCCGTCGCTCCTGTCGCCACGTGGTGGCGACAGGGGAATGAGATGGGGGTCATTCGGAGAATAACGTCTTGCGATACCCTAACCAGGCACTCAAATACTGATGGTGCGATGCCAACGTCTGCGTCATGATTCGTTTAATCCGCTCCCATGCACTCCAATCATTTTTCCGATAAGTGGGGTCGTTCCATTGATCGCGGTCGTGCATCCAAAGCCACAAGGCTTTCGGGACGTTTTCCCGGCGGACTTTCAGTCCACCCCGCCGTCCAATCACCAGAGCTGCCGCATGATGCACACTAATGCCATACTGGGGTTGATACTTGAACCGCCCGATAATCGAGGCATACGCCGGTTTGACTTTCCGCAGGGCGACGCCTTCCCGCGCGGACTGTCGTTCGACCGCCGTCAGCAAGGCCCGGTAATTAAACGGGTGCGTCACGCGGTTAAACTTGGCGTTCACATCCCGATCATGGATGAACTGCAAGTCTTCCACAATCAGACCCGCTCCGCGAGCCTTAGCCCACTGAACGGTCTCGACCGCGAGACGTCCCACCAACGCGTCGCGTTGGGTCGATCGGACAGCGTAGAGACGGGGGTCCCCGATCGCCGCGAAGGCGTGGGGATTGCCGTTCGGCAACACGTGACAGAGAGCCAAAAAGGTGCTGTTGGTATCCACTCCCACCCAGCCATGACGCGGATCGGTCTCTATGGGCGCGGGACTTCTTCGACGGTCACGCGGACCTGATACCGTCCTTGACGTCGGAGAATTTCGACTGGATTGGGGGGGCGCCGGAGGTGAGCACCCGACGCCGAAGCCCCTCATAATCGCGCCCATTGACTTGGCCGGTTGTCTTGGACACCTTCCGCGCAATATAGAGAGGGATCTCCAGTTTCTCATACCGCGGGACTTTGGCGTCGGGTTTGCCCGGTTTGCGGCAATCAAGAGCGATGTCTAAGATCCAATGGTCCGCCCCTGCGCGGACAGCCGACCATTCCGGCTCGCGTCCCATTCTTCCCGCCACGCCTGCTGGCGTTCCTGTTCGGCGCTGGGGTCCTCGAGAGTCTTGAACCGATCCACCCACCGTTTTTTTGTGCCAAACACCACGGGAGGAAAGGTGCCGGCCGCGACATGCTGTTGATAAAACGCTTGCTGGGCTTCTTGATGCGTGAGCTTCCGTTCTTGTCCCGCAATGCGGCGGGCATTCGGATGCGGGGATGCCCGGAGTGCGGTCAACCGTTCTCGGGTCTTTTTGACACGCTGTGTCCAGAGATCACGACCATCTTTCATCGCTTGATGGCGGGCCTGAATGAGGTCTTGCGCTTCTTGCACCGCATCTTTGGCATAGCGCAGGGGCAATACGGTTTCGCTGGCCAAATGCCGTTCCAAGGCGCCCATGTTCAGAAGTCCCTCCCCCAAGCGCTGGAAGGCAACCCGTAGC
>JAKAAL010000792.1 GCA_021802375.1 Bacillota bacterium
GATTACTCTTTATACGACCACCACGGTGCCGTTGTACAATCCGAGCGGAACAACTCCGGCTTGCACCATTGTCTCTGGAACCAGTAGTGCAGTCATTCTTCCCAACGGCAAACTAGCGGTGGAGGCAACCTTGTGCCTACTGCTGCAGACCTGCGCTAGCGTTCAGATCTTGGTTCCGTCATACGGCTATTGCCTTCCGACTGAGTGCCAGGTAGCGGCTGTGGGTGTCTGTCCGCCCAGTTCCCTCTTTCCTCCCCAGACGTAGGTCGGTCCCACTCCCGATCGCATGTCAGAGACCGCCGGGTGAGTTCCTGGCCGCTTCGTTGATGAAGGGGTTCATTCCGGAACCGCCCCCCGGTCTGGGCGCACGGCCGACGCTCGATGCGCCAACAACGCCCCATCGGTCGAGGTCCATAGGATTTTCGCGCGATCGTCCTTTGCGCTTTGCCTTTTGGCGGCTTTGAAGCGTCGATGCGAAAGCTTTGAGCCCGCGAGCATATCCACGGAGTGGTAAGTCCGAAAGGATGTTGTTGAATCGAAAGGCTCACCTCTTTCGGACTAGATCCACGGAGGTGAGAATTATCGGGTGGAAAATTGGGTCGCGACACCCCCTCTGCCAGGACTCTAGGATGACGAGATTCGGACCCCGCACGTTAGCGATGATGTCATCGGGCCGATTTTCGAGGCCCTGGCCGAATCCGACGCAAATCTCTCAGCCACGCTCATGATGCCAAGGCACATCTATTCCCGGAACCGGTTCGCGGTGGTATCCACCACATGCGATGGTTGGGTCTTGGGGCCCCCCAAACCCACCCTCATCTCGTTGACCATGAGCCAGGAATCACCTATTTAGGCTCCCAACGGCTGAAGAAGCAGAATCCGGCCCACTGAGGGATCGCTAAGTGGATCTCACGCCATGTGCAGCAGTTCCTATGGAAAAGGGAGACGTCAGCATGCGCAGATGTCTCCCTTTTCGACCCACAAACCGTCATCGGCCGGATCGCCCACGACCACTGGCCTGCACTCCCTGATGCCCGTATGGCAACGCCGACGATCCGACCCAACGACTTCAGATAGACCCTGCCAATAACACCCTTTCACTCCATCGGGTTCAGAAATAAATCGGCTTTCCGGTCTGGGACGAGGTATAAATGGCTTCCAGCACTTTCGAGACCACCAATGCCTGCTCCGGCAGAACAAACAACTCGCCTTCACCCTTGAGTGCAGCCACCCAAATCTCATGCTCGCGCGAAGGCGGGGCTTCCTCACTGCCGAAGCCAGGAATGAACTCCCGGACCTTCTCTCCAACCATGGTCACCGAGGATTGGCCGGCGACCACGTGGTTTAACCGAACTCCGTCATAGGTGTCAAGGCCGCCTTTGGTTCCGGCGAGCAAGACCATGCCTGGCTTGGTGACCATATTGAGGGCCCATGATGCCTTAAGATGGATCGTCGCTCCATTTTTCATCTTGACGAAACCAACGGCAAAATCTTCCACATCAAAGGTCTTGTTGTCCCACGGGTCCGGCCGCCCACGCCAGTCATTCTGACCCTGCTCGGCGGGCGACAGGAGTCGTCCCAACTTCTCATAGGAACTACCCACGACGTAGTCGACGTCCCAATTCCCCATCAGCCAGAGGGTCAAATCCAACGCATGGGTTCCAATGTCAATCAGAGCCCCGCCACCCTGTTTAGACTTGTCCGTAAACACACCCCAAGTAGGAACCCCGCGGCGGCGGATATACGTGGCTTCGGCGTAGTAGACGTCGCCCAACCATCCTTCATCCACCACCTTTTTGGCCACCGCGTGGTCGTGAAAATGCCGGTACTGGTATCCAATGGTCAATAATTTACCAGAACGGTTCCTGGCCTCTAACATCCGCTCGGCTTCCTCGGAATTAATGGCCATCGGTTTTTCGCACAGGACATGCTTCCCCGCATCCAAGGCGGCCACGGTAATCTCGCTGTGAGAGACGTTAGGCGTCAAAACATGTACGGCGTAAATGGACGGATCGGCCAAGAGTTCGCGATAGTCCGTATACACCTTGGCATCTGCCGTCCCATATTTCCGTGCCGCTTCCTCCGCCCGTTCGACAACGAGATCACAGAAAGCCACCAAGTCGACGCCGCTTTGCTGCGCCATCCCTGGCAAATGCTTTTGATTGGCAATGCCCCCACATCCAATAAATCCGATTTTAAGATTTGCCATGCCAGTTGTTCCTCCTTGTTAGTAGCCACGCTGGTTTGAGCTTGCGGTTTGGATCGTCCGAGCTAACCCACCTGGGCATTGTCAATCAGCATCCATGAATCAAAGTCGTCCTGCTCCACCACTCCATGGCTTTGCCACGGACTGGCACCCAGGCCGGTCTCTGACTCACCGCTGAGCCCCTTTATACTACCTCAGGTTCCCTCGAGCGTATATCGTAGCAGCGCCTGCGAGGTAGGCCAGGATCGGCCCAAGGTTTTTTACAGTGCCTTGGCCCAGATGAGTCCGCCAGTCAATCAAGAGAAACCACCTCCAGGTTGCCAGGTTAAGGGTTTTCCAATCAAGTGTCCCCTTAAACTCGAGAACCATTGACTGCGTTGGCACCCTCGGATCGCGTGGGTTCAGCGGGTGCCGTCGGTAACAAAGCTGGAATTACCCCTACGACAATGCATTGATGGCCACGGGTCTTCCAAGACAAAAGCGCCATGAAAAAGGGACCATAGGCCACTGTCCATTAGATCTCTGCGAGCACGAGATCGACGAAACCGAAGACGAATCACCGTGGCAGTTTTCATCTGAGACGATCACACTCTGCATCTGGAGGCTTTCCTACGACTGTGCTACCGTTTGCGCGTCGCAGGGCGGGGCCAAAATCCCAAATGGTCCGCGTCGCAGCCACCTTCTGCCGCTGCCACCTCCGTCGCAAGACTCCCCCTGAAAACACGCGTGGCAAGGGTTCTAATGTCACGCCAAGTTGGCCCATTGGCGAGGTCGGATCAGCACTCAGCTAAAAAGCGCATCATTTCCGTCCCGTTCTTTCCAACATAGAATCGGATCATTTTTTCGTTGAAATCGTTCGCCTTCCCGGCCGGAATACTGATCGCATCCATCCCATGGGCCATCAAGATGCCATTCATCATCAATCGACTGGTGCGTTTGTTGCCATCAAAAAAGAATTGCTGCAAAGCGCCAAATAAAAAGAAGGCCAGAGCCTGTTCATAAGGGTTTTCAACCTGATCGCGCAAAGATCGCCATCC
>JAKAAL010000793.1 GCA_021802375.1 Bacillota bacterium
AGCAATCATCGCTATCCTCGACGGGTTTATGGAGATCGTCCAACCCCGCAAGGCATCATCTCTCGTAAGCTGACTCCGTGGGTGCTGGGGGTCATCGCCGCGGGTAATGGGGTATTATGGCTTTTGCCGTTATGGCGTTAGGTTTACCGTGACTCCCATCACTGCTCCCAGTGCACTCTGGATGATTGTTGGCGGAGCCACCATCGCGTCAGCTGCAGCGACAAAATTGTCGTTTATTCCTTATTCGGCTGCCGTAGCAACTCTACTGATCGTGGCGGCAGGAGGTTATACGGTAGAAGCCGGGTGGATGGAACAAGCCGATAATGGTTTGGGTGTGCACCTAAATTCAACGTGGACGAGTGTCCCTTTGGGCATTTACGCCAATACACCATAATGCTTTTGTCACGAAGGGGGAGAATGTTGTGCTTTGGGGAAACTTCGCAGCGATGATTGCTTTTGCCGCTTTCATTCCGGCGGCAAAGAAACCGTTTCCGAATGAATCGAAAAAATACCCCAATCCTTTGTGGGCTATTCGCATGTGGCAGAAAATGCCATGGATTGCGGCGATGTTTTCGGTTGTTAATGGGATTCTTTGGATCATGCAATTAGTCAAAATTTATCATTAATTCTGTATGCTCATCGTATATGAAATCCTTGAGCCTTAAGGGCTTAAAGATTTCACTGGAGCGCCGCTCTCGACGGCAGCCGTGATTATCGCACATGGAGCATGGGCCCCGCGGCCACAGTCATGGGATCCGGCTCCCCTTTCAACTGTGCGTGATCAATTTGAACATACTTTTTCTTCAGCAGGCACGAAAACGGTCTATGTATTGGGCAGTTACTCAACCGCCAACGGTTGGGGAAAATTTGAAGAAGAGCAGTCTCTTCTTCTTAACTAGCCGGTGCGTAGAAAGACCCGTTATGTTTGTGAGTAGCGCCGCCCAAGATCGGGGTCATCTCCCCGCCTGATGCGAATGGCGACTGGCAAACATTGATCCCCGCCTTCTAGTCCCATTACCGAGAAGAGGTGAATGGAATGGTTCCCTGGCTCGTTGCATGGCCTTGGACAGACTCGCGACGATGTCCCTGCCAGACAAATCCGCACGACGCTCCCTCATCGTTGAAGTTTCAATACCGAAAGCATACCGTGACCACACAGGTCACCGAAGTGGATCCGACTTCTCTTACCATTGTCGAGCAATATCTTTTTGGTGTCTTATTCTTTCGCCCGAGAACGACCCTGGTTTTGGAGAATTTTAGCCACAACGCCTGGGTTACGGACATCATGACCCGGGTTCTTAAAAAGATCGCTTGTGCTGATGTGTGGTCCGACGATGATGGTCTGCCTGTGGCGATGCATCTTCACCCTGAAACTTTGTCTCAAAATATGCGAGAGCAATTAGCACGGGTTTCTCATTGGCCTCAATTTATGCAAGATTTATCTCTGACAGTTGATTCTCCCAATGATCCCGGTTATCCCTTCTCGCGATATTATTTGCCGACGCCAGATCCCTTAGACAATCGTTCTTTTGATCACGATTTGGCAACAGTCTGTCGGTTTTTGGAATTGACTATGTTACCGGGAGATTTGGGTTGTGGACGCATAGCCTTTCCGACCGGGTGGATTCTGGACGACACTATGGCTCAACCTGCCTTACTGTCCATGTTGTCTCTCCATTACGATACGATTTTTCTTTATGTGGGTGAGAGCGATCGGAAGGTACGGTGGATTGTTTTATGCAATCACTCGGACCCTGGCCATTAATTCGTGATGAATCATCTGTTGTGACCAAACTTTGATCGTTGGAAGCAATTTGGTGAGTGCTTGACTATGAATCCATGTCTTCGCAAGGGGATAAAAAGACAGGGCAATCCTGGCGGTTCCTTTAGCGGTAATGCCGCCGGTGCCATTGCCAGGCGCGGTACGTGGCCCACAGCCCCATCGCAATCCAGAACAAGGACCCAATGCCATGAAAATGCAGCACGTCCCATCCGACGTAAAACAAGTGGTACAGCATCGTCATCCCTCCCGATTCATGCCACGCTGAATGCTCGACACGCTGAGTCCGTACTGTTTGGCCGCTTTTCTATAGCTGAGCGTTCCCGATTGTACCGCCTGCATGGCCTGCCTCAATCGGTGCGCTTGGCGGGGATCATCGGTGAGCTTAGGCCGCCCGATGGGTTTCCCTTCCCGTTTAGCCCGGTCCATGCCCGCCTTGACCCGCTCCGCAATCAGGAATTTTTCCAGTTGAGCATAGGCAATGGTGATGTAGTACATCATTTCGCCCAGGTGGCTGGTCGTATCCAACCAGGCTTCTTGGTGGCTTTTCAGGCCGATCCCCCAGTGTTTGAGGTGTTCCAAGGTTTGGGCCGCGTGGAGCACAGACCGGAAGGCCCGATCCATGCGCCACACGATAATGACATCAATTTTATGCAACCGGGCATCGTCCATAAGCCGGTGCCAGGCGGTGCGGTGGAGCAGATCCGTCGCGCTGGCTTGGTCCACATATTCCGTGACGATATTTCCTACCTGGGTTTGGACATACTCCCGCAACGGGACTAACTGCGTTTCCGGATTTTGGTCTTTATCGCGGGTACTCACCCGGGCATAAAGGGCTATACGCATACGGATTCTCCTTTCAAAGGAGTAGAGACGGCTTCTTGTCCGCCTGCTGACCATCTACCGTTTACCGTATACGGTCTACGGTTTACCCTCTGATTCCTCTTCCCTCTCAGGGTCTTGTCCCGCTCCCAATTGGGCCTGCCAGACCGCAACTTGGCGACTCGGCTGATGGCGGCATGCACATGGGTGCGGATGGCTTGGAAAATCAGCCACTGTGCGACGGCGTCTTGGACCGCCGACACAACAAATGGACTGTCCTGGCCGTGTTGGACCGCCGCAAACATCGCTAAGAGATTCGCCACCGCCACAGACGGCCATAGGGCCTCGCGGTGGTCTTGGAGCCAAGGCACGCCGGTGAGCATCACCGTGTGCGTCACCGGAATGCTGCTCAGCCATTCGGCTGTACAGCGGGGAATCTCCGGCATCGACTGCGGACCGGCCTGGGTAAACCAGGCTGTCAGTTCGCGTAAGACCGTGCCCGGTTTCGGGAAACCTTCGGCCTCAGGCCAAGGTCGCGGCAACCGATCAATGCGGTTTCCGTGCAGCGGCAAGTAGGCTGCGGCTTGCCGTTCAGCGGTTTGGGGGTCATGGGGCCAACTGCGGGTCAGGGTTACCGCC
>JAKAAL010000794.1 GCA_021802375.1 Bacillota bacterium
GGCCGCAAAGTGCGGGGCGCCTTTCCGGGGCCTGCCTGTTACGGCCGTGGCGGGAAAAATGCCACCGTGACCGATGCGAATGTCTTTTTGGGGTATATTCCTGATAATACCAAGTTTGGGGAAAGTATCCGGATCCAAAAAGATCTAGCGATGGGCGTGCTAACTGAATTAGGCAATCAATTAGGTCTATCGACAACCGAAGTGGCCCAAGGCATATTAACCATTTCCGATGCACGGATGGCGGATCTTTTACACCAAGAAACCATTGCCCGCGGATATGACCCCCGAGATTTTGCCATTTTCTCCTATGGTGGTGCAGGACCACTTCATGCCGGCTCATACGCTCAGGTTTTGGGGGCAAAAATGGTCGTGATTCCGGCCGGAGACACCTCGTCGGTATGGTCCGCATTTGGGGCAGCTTTTGCCGATTTTAAGGACATCAGAGAGCGGGAACTGTTATTAACTGCACCATTTGATCCCGGAATTTTAAACGCCACATTTAACGAATTGGAATCGGTGGCGGGTGAAGCAATTCGGTCTCAAGGCATCGTAGATGACAATGTCATGTTTCAAAATTACGGAAAACTACGGTATCAAGGACAAACGCATGAAGTGGAAGTCGAGTTGCCGCAAGGGCGATTTGGGTCGCCCGAAGACGTCGCGGTTTTTGTGAGGAATTTTGAGGATTCCTATAGGCGACTTTATGGACCGGGAGCCCGCGTGTTAGGAGCTGGGATCGAGTTGGTATCGGTGCGATGCGAGGCTATTGGCACCAGAGGAATGGTTCTCAAAACCCTCTATGACTCCCAGGGAAGTCTAGACGATGCGCGAAAACTTCCTCGCGATGTCTACTGGCATGATCAGAAACAATTTGTGACCACAGAGATTTTTGATGGGCTAGCACTCGGGGTGGGCGTCCGCGTGGCAGGGCCTTCGATTGTAGAATTGCCGGATACGGCAATCGTAATACAGCCTGGGCAGTCCCTGTCGCGTGATGCATTCGGCAATTTCATTTTGCAGTTGTAAGGACGACGAAAGGAGGTAATTGAGCACTATGGCCACAGTACCAGATGGACCGCGCTATTGGAATGGCGTGGAACACTCCTATATTCCGGGAGACCACTTAAACATCCACGACAGCCTGCCGTTACACACAGAACAAGTGGATCAAGTGGACCCGATCACGTTCGAAGTCATTCGGCACGCACTGCAAAATATAAACCTCGAACATGGCAAGACTATCGAAAAATTGGCAGTGTCTCCCATTACTCTGGA
The DNA here is from genome assembly GCA_021802375.1 of Bacillota bacterium. Next base: position 1,276 of record JAKAAL010000794.1, read on the forward strand.
GACGCGTGACTTTCAAACCGTGATCTTGACTGAGGATGCGGACTTTGTGTTTTTTGGGCCGCATTTGCAGTATATGTCTGGCATGATGGATTTGATGGTGAAATGGACCATGGAAAACCGCAGTGAGGATCCGGGGATCTTTGACGGCGATATGTTTTTGCAAAATGATCCCTGGGTGGGCACGGCGCATCAACCAGATGTCGGGCTGTTGTGTCCAGTTTTTGTCGAGGGCAGACTCTTTTGCTGGGTCGCCAATGCTATGCATCAAGCAGACGTGGGAGGCACAACGCCTGGAAGTTTTTGCCCTGATGCGGCTGACATCTTTCACGACCCTCCGTGTTTTCCCCCGATAAAAATCGTTGAACGAGGGCGCATCGTGCGGCAAATCGAGGATCTTTACAAGCGCCAATCGAGGTTGCCCACGGCCCTCTCGCTGGACCTTAGGGCGGGGGTGGCTGGGAATAATGTGGCGAAGGACCGGATTTTAGAGTTGGTCACACGTTATGGCGCTCCTGTGGTTAAAGCGGCCATGCGTCGTATTATCCATGCCAGTGAAGTCGCGTTGTTAGAGCGGCTGCAGCTCATACCTGATGGGACTTGGCGAGAACGCTCGTATCAAGAAGTCGCGGTCACGGGCGACCGTGGTGTGTACCAATGGATGATGACGCTCACCAAACGCGGCGACCAACTCATATTTCAAAACGAAGGGACTGATCCGCAAAAGGGATCGGCGAATTTGCCTTTTGCTGGATGGAGAGGCGCCATTTTAGGAGTTCTCAACGTCTTGATGCTTCCCGAGCAGATGGGGGCATTAGGCGGGTTTACCGCATTTATAGGAGCGGTCGCGCGCCATTGTGTATTTGAACCGAGCCCCGGCACGATGACGTGTCCAGATTTTGGAGCGGCGGTTAGTCCCGCTGGTATTTATGCCACGGAATTGGCCATCGCTATGGCTAACGCGGTGGTAGCCAAAATGCTCTCCTGTTCTGAAACGCTGCATAACTTTGCGCTGACCACCGGGCCCGCTCAATGGGGCAGCACCCTATTGGCCGGGCTCGACCAATACGGCAAGCCAGCCATTGTCACCTTAACGGACCAAATGATTGGAACCCGGGGCGCTACTCCCAAGACTGACGGGGTGGTGGGCGACGGAAGTTTCTGGATTCCCGAAGGGCGAGGACCCAACGTGGAATATTACGAATCTATATGGCCCGTCCTCTATTTATATCGCCGAGAGCAGATCAACTCGGGGGGCGCAGGCCGAACCCGCGGGGGTAACGGAGGCCTTGTGGGGTATGTTCCCTACGATGGGTCTTATCTTGCGGTGGCGGTGGCAACGGCGGAAGGGGTGCCCAAGACATCAGGGATTGCGGGAGGGTATCCTGGTTCCTGCAACAATGCGCGCATCATGCATAACAGTTCGGTACGGAGTGCCATGGCCGGGGGGCGTGTGCCGCAGTCATTAGAAGAATTGAGTGGGAAGCTCGAGTTATGTTCCACCATCAGCAGTTTGGTTCCCGAATCATGCAGCATAAACCCCAGTTTGTCTGGCTTTAGGCGAGCATTTAGCACCACCGCAATGGCACCCACTTGCTGAGCCGCATAATACCCCACGGCAAACTCAAGTCTATTCTCCATCAAAAGTCCAACACGATCACCGGGTTGAATTCCATAGAAAGTCAACGACTCGGCGGTTTCGCGCACCTTGCGGTTAAACTCTGAAAATGTCCAGCGGACCTGGTTAAACACCAGACATTCCCGATTGCCCCATCGGGCAACACTGTCGTCCAACACCTGATTTAGGGAGGCAGGCCTGGGGTAATACATCCTCATGCGAACCCCGTTGACCGTCTCTTCCCGAATATCCGCCGATGCGTCAATCGGAATACTCTCCATAATCGTCCTCCCCGATCCCTCTATTGGGTTCTGGCGATACACTACCAGGCTACGTTAATAGACCTCAGT
>JAKAAL010000795.1 GCA_021802375.1 Bacillota bacterium
TACCGTGTTAGTGAAAGATCAGCGAGCCCTCGCTTCAAGGGAAACTATCGCTCATTGCCCGGGCTTGGGTCAATGCGGGGCTCTTTCATCGCGTCGTGGTCCAACTCTACCGCGCCAGCTATGGCGAAAAAATTTTTGGATACGCGGGACTATCCGCCGATGAACAGCAATGGCTATTTGACCACGATACCCTAGAACAAGAGGAATATGCCAGGATCCGCCGCTCCGCCATGGATTTGGGCGGACTCTATTATGTTCACCATTCGGACATCGACAGTCGCTTAACGGAACATCTCTTATCGTCATCGACCCCCAACCACGGCAAAGGTTGGCACCCCGACGACATGATTTTTATTCCTCTCTTCTCGTCCCAACACGTGATGATGGGAAATATCACCGCCGATGATCCGATGGACGGCAAGGTTCCAAGCCCCTATACCGCCCAATTGGTCGCTCCTTTTGTGTCGCTGGCGGCAGCCACCCTCGAACAAGAATTAACACGCCGCCACGACACTTTAACCGGACTCTTCAATAGCCACTCTTTGGATGATCGTCTGACCCGACGCTTGAGCCACCACATCCCGACCGGGCTCATATACTGTGATATGGATGGATTGAAGTCAATCAATGACTTAGCGGGTCACGATGCCGGGGATGAGGCGATCCGTGGTATGGCCGCCGCGTTACAAGCGGTAGTCGACGCTTGGTCTACTCCGCGTCCAGCTACCGCGTTTCGCCTTTACGGGGATGAGTTTGTCGTTATTTTTTCTCCCCAACCCGGCGACACCACGCAAAATGTTATGGATTCGATGGCCCGGGCGTGGCCCCAAGGGGGCCCTGCCACCAGTGCTGGGCTGGCGTGGTCCGAACCTCATGATACCGCAACTACCCTGTTGCGACGCGCCGAAATCGCAATGTATGAGCAAAAGCAAAATAAGCGATCTCAACGCATGGGCTCAGAATAAGGCTTCCCTCTTTGGTTACCTACGACGGTGTCACCAGGAACGATACCACCGAAACCAGGCTGCCGGCAACGTGGCATGTCATGGTCACGGTATAAGCGGCGCCATTGACCCGGACTAGGCCATCCTGCAAGAGCAACGCGGTGGGTTTCCCCTCGCCATTTAGGGTCAAGGTCACGTCCAACGGGGCTTCGAAAATGATGCTATGGGCGCCGGAAAAGGCATTAGGAAATACTGGAGCCGCCCCTTTATCGAACAATGAGAAAAACCATTCACGGTTACCGTTCTGGCTCGTGTAACGAGCAGCATCCCACAAATCTATGGCCTGGGCTTCGACTTGAAGTGAATTTCCGGATTGTTTAAAGGCCAAGACAGCGGTCGTTTCGGGGGCCACATAGTGCATGGTTCCCATCGGAACCGAGTTGTCGCTTAAGGGTAGTGGATAAGCTTTGGCAATGGCGGGTAAAATCTCGGCCGAATAAGAGGCGGTGGGGCTCACCGTGGCTGTAACCGGGCTCACTCGAAGCTGATCTTTCACTAACACGGTATACACCACATAACGGGTAGGGGTAAAGTAAAGCGCATCCAAGGGATAACAGGCTTCCAGATCTAAACCCGGTTGGGCATTATTGTTCGGTAACCCCGCCGTATCGGAGACCACCCCATGGCCGACCACTCGGAACCAAAAGGTGCCTTGCTGGGTAGTGACGACCACTGAACTGCCGATTCCCAGGGCATTGAGATGCCGAAAATAGGTGGCGTTATGGGCCGCAATGACACTAGTTCCTAACTGGCCGGGGAGCACCGACCCGGAAAAATGACCCGGTGCCAACAGCAGGTCACCATAACTCGTACCTTGAACAAATGCGGTTTTAAGCCCGAGCTGGGGTATGCTTAAACTACCTATCACGCGACCCGAAGGGGGTGCTGTAGTAGCTGGTGCTACATTCCAAGGTGCGGCCGATGGCTTCGGATTGAACGTTTTGGCCGCAATGGTTACTGGAACTGGCCCCTTCGCGTCAAGGTGCGCTCCGTAGAGACCCACCACCTTAGGTAGCCACCACACGATCGAGCCTAGCACCAGACCAACTCCGATTAAACTCCCTGCTATCCACCGTCTCATCTACGTATCCCCCCACTGTTGTCAGTGATACGAGAGTGCCTCCGAATTTGGATCCATTGTTTAATCGAGGAGCCCGGACCCTATCACGCACTTTAGTAGATGGGTCGCCCGCTGGCCAGGCCCATCACGGTATAAAATGCTCGGAATCCTTCCAATACGGTGTCCGTGGTGAATGCCACGGTGCGTCCATCGATCCGCTCGGTGCCGGGACAATACATGGCGCGATCCGCCATGTCGGCCGTCATTAGCGTCATCGTCCAGTGAGTTGGCGCGTCGACCTTATAGGGTCTGAGAGAACCCGTCCTCGCTCGCGCCAAGGCCTCGGCAACCCCTTCGCGCAACCGTTGAGTCGTCTCGTGAGAAGAAAGAAGCCCGGCAGAATTTCGGCTTACTCCCTCTTTGACTATGACCGTCACGGCTCCCGGTAGCAACGCCGCCACCTCGTGCGCCAGCTTATCATCGCCCGACACCAACCCCACAGGCACTCCGTAGTGTCCGGCCACCGCCGCGTTAATTCCCGTTTCGCCAACTTCCCGACCATTTAAGGTCACCCGAAAAATCTCCCCCGAGTAGGTATGGTCCATGATGGCCGCGGGAGTTCCGGCCATCGCATGATAACCAACGAAGAGAGCCAAGTCGGCATGTTGCACTCCTTGATTCATCGACAGCGCTTTGGTGCCTCCAGAGATGAGACGAACGCCCGGAGGAATCCTATCCCACAGCACATTGAGCATCCCGTCATGGGAATCGTTCACGACAATCTCTCCATCTAAATCAGGGGCACCGCGGAGTTCTGTAAGCACGGCATCCAAGTCTTGCATCAGCGCCATTCGCCCGCGTTCATACTGATCTTGCCCAGGGATTAGCTGTCGCCGCTCCACAATTCCACTCATGCCCTCCATGTCAATCGATATCCATACCCGCATCATTTCACGCTCCCGATTTTTATCGTGCTACTCTTGGTCCGATTGCGAGGTTTCTGGCAATCGGTATAACTGTAGGGGTGTGCGCCCTTTAAAAATACCTCCAGAAGAAATCTGGATGCCTAGCAAGATGACGCGATTCGACTGGTACTCGCTGACCGGCCACGATACCAAAAGTGCCTTGTCTTTTACTTGCACCCCGACTTTCCATTGGCGTTTAGACCTCGTCA
>JAKAAL010000796.1 GCA_021802375.1 Bacillota bacterium
TTCTAGCGGGACCATACAAGGCTCACGTGGTGCCGCTATCGCAGCGGATTGCACTGTGTTCACCGTGATGAGGCATACCCGTCGGCCTTGGGTGTACCTCATGTTTGTGAGTAATATAATCCCTTAGTTGGTAATTACTGGTACGCAAAGGATTTTTAGGGGTCGATGACGAAGTAACTCCTCATCACAGAAGGTCTGCCGGACCGATGAGGAGGAGTTGTAGATATGATCATACCGGATGGCTCTCACAAAGACAAGGGAGATCGCACGTTGGAACAGTGGGTTCAAGAAGAGAGCGTCATGGTCGCGAAGGAGATTTTGCAACGCATTCCGCCTGCCGTGCGGCAGGCCATGACGACGTTAGACGCCATTGAAACCGGCACACAGTCCCTGATGCGGCGCATTGGTCGCCACATCACGGAAGCCCTCATGGCGGCTCCGGTCCCGGAGTCCTCCGGCGTCTGTCGAGAATGTGCATCCCCCTTGCGGCAGGTCGATTCTCGCCGTGCCCGCGGTACCAGCGGGATTTTCGGAGATTACGACTGGAAGCGTCCCTATCTGGTGTGCCCGCAAGGGCATGGGAGCGATGCGCCGCAGGATCGGGTGTTGAAATTGGGCCCCGGTCAGGTCTCCCCCAAACTGGCAGCCATCATTGCGCGGATCGCCATTGACGTGCCCTTTGACCAAGTACCCGATATGCTGGAACAGACGCTGGGATTGGTGATCGATGGCGAAATGGTCCGTCGAGTGACCGAAAAAATTGGATCGTGGGCCGAATCGCAGGAGCAGATGACGATTCAGGAAGCCCAATCGGGGCATGCGGCGATGCCGTCGGCACCGGGTTCCGGTACGCTGTTCATTGCGTTGGATGGGGCCATGGTCAACACGAAACGCGCACGGGACGGCCATCGGGGATGGCATGAAGGAAAGGTGGGCGTGTGTGCCCGCTTCGAACCGACCCCACACCCGTTATCCACGGAGGAGAAGGATGACGCGAAACCCTCTTACGGATCGGTGGACTATTGTATGGGATTTGAACCCCAGGCGGAATTCCTGGCCCGTTTGTATGCCCACGCATTACAGGCCGGGTTGGAGGATCCCTCCTGTCGCCAAATCGTTCTCGTCGCCGATGGGGCCCACTGGATTTGGGAACAAAGCGCGACACACTTACGCATACCGGGGAAGACCTGGGTGGAAATTCTCGATTTTTATCACGCGAGTCAACATATTTGGGCGGTGGCGAATGCGATGTGGCCCGAGAATGTGGCAGCCCGAACACAGTGGGCCGACGAGGTCCTCCATCGGCTTCGGCATGAAGGCGGTGCGATCCTCGATGCAGTGTGGGAAGCCTTGCTGCCGTTAACGGCGGCGGCTCAGAAAGTCGTGACCGGCGAACAAGCCTACTTCACGTTTCATCATGATCGCCTCGACTACCCCCGCTATCGATTAGCCGGGTTCCCGATCGGATCCGGAATCATCGAAAGTGCCTGCAAAACAGTGCTCAAACAACGCGCCAGTGGTAGTGGAATGCGGTGGGTGGAAGCGGGGGCTCAAGCGATCGCGACCCTCCGTGCGCTACAGCGTTCCGGGCACTGGCAAGCATTCTGGCAAAAGGATCCCTGGGCTCAATTGGCGCCCCCGTCCCGGCGTATTGCAGCATGATCACAATTTTGAGGTACACCCAACAAAAATTCCACCATAATATTGGCGCCCGTATCCACCAATGCCCACAATGATAAGGAAGCAGTATATTGAATAGAAGTACTATGGCTGGCAAAGACCCTGTCCCATCTCAAGGTAGCAACGGCCTCAGATCCAGCCTATCGGGGGAAATCCTCTCCTCCTCCCTTACTCGTTTGATCTACTACGTCGCATGGCATTCCGGCCATTAAGCTGTAGAACCGACGTACTATTCGGGTGCACCCATCAGGTAACCGCTCGTTAAGCCTTTGTCCTTGAAAAACTGCTTGACATTACTTTTGTTGTCGGACAGCTTCCTGTCCAGGTCGTCACCGGGCGAATCCCACTGATGCCAAGAGCACAGCCGTTGTACGACGCTCTGAATCTTATTTAGGTTCACGCCATCAAGAGTCCGATAAAATACTTGTTCTCTATCTTCAGAATCCCGCATTTCCAGCTTGGCACACACGGCATCAAAGAGAATACTAGACCACGCCAAAATCGATTTCGATCTAAACAGCCGGTTCAACTTCCGCTGAATCGGGTCGGAGTCGGTCTTTTTAGGGTCCCAGCGCGAAAGTGCTTCGGCATCGAGAAAGTTGCATAACTCTATTACATTTTTTATTTCGGCTTCTCGGCGGTACTGAGGAGAGGCCATGTCGTCTGTGACGGGTTCCCGGTATAGAAAATACGAAAAGATGCTCTTGCTCAACATGTCAATGGTCAAGGGATATTCGGTTGAGCTACGGTTGCCTTTGGATACTAATCGTGCCAGCTTGTTCTTTGACGGGTCAAGCACGGAATCGTAGAGGTAGCTACGAAATCGCTTGTTAACGTTTCCGGCTGTCAACCTGTCCACTTCCCGCAAGTAATCCACGAATCCCTTCTCCGTTTTGGGTTGGCCATTATCGGAATCTCGATATTCGTCAAATCGCTTGCCAAACTGGCGTCCAAGCTTTTCAACCATGATGGACGAATAGAACTTCATTTGGGCCAATTGATCATGCGCCGAAATGTTGGTTTCATTAAGAAGCACGGTGTCCGGGTTTACGTAGACTTTAAGCTCGAAGCGCTGAATGCCGTGCCATAGAAGTCCGGCTATCTTGTGCTGGCCGTCGAACACTAAAATGCGTTGATGGCTGAGTCGCGCGAGAGAAGGCTGGAGCACAGGATGAAGAAAGAAGTGTCGGTAGAGATCGAATACCTTCTGGTTAATTAAGTACCGAGGTTGCAACCCGAACTCGCCTTCGTGGTCGTCGTCGCTATTTATTACCTCAACTGGCAAAACTGCGTAAAAGAATTTCCATTTCGTAGTGGGACAAGTATAAAGAGGGTAGGTAATGGCATCATTAAGAACCTCGATTGTGATTTCGTTCTCTTCCTGCTTTACGATTGGTACAGGGGTTCCGAAACTGGCCACGGAGCCCTCTGCGAGCAAATAGTCTAACTGATCACGGAGAGTGAGGCTATCGCGGTGGTCGAAAAACTGGTCAATTCTGATTTTTGTCCGGAAATCTAGCAATGGTAGGCTCCTAACTAGGAAAGTTCCGCTA
>JAKAAL010000797.1 GCA_021802375.1 Bacillota bacterium
ACACAAGGGATCTTTTTGGGCGGATATGCTAGTCTGCTAGAACCTCGGGAGTGCGCGCGGTTTCACGGACACCCGTTGTTTCATGGTGATTATGAGACTGTCTCGCGGCGAATCATTAGGGCCGACGGCATCGTGCGGCGAGTCTATGAGGACTTCACCCTACTGGTGTCTCTTCCTCATTATGACGAAACTCGGAATCTATTTGCGGCCGACAGCAAGTACAGTCTAGAGGAGGTCGTGGCGCGTGCCATTAGTGCAAGTCGGTTTGCTCCTTACAGGAGTGCGATGAGAGACGTCCAAGAAGCGGTGAAACACAGAAAGCACGGGCTTTCGGCGATCGGCGATGAATCGGGGAGCGAGGCCAGTTCAAGCGCCAGCCTGGACCAGTTCCGAGCCCGTATTGACCGGGACGTTGCGGATGTCCCCAGTGCATCACGGGATGCGATGTGGCGCGTGGGGATGGGCCCCGACGAGGAAGCTCAAATACGAGAACAACTAGCGGAACTGAGACTCGGGTCGAGACCTTCAGAATTGATCCGCGAGAGCCTACATGGGCAGACCGGCCCTTCAACGTTTTGGGATTATGTCCGAATTGCCATGCGCTTGCCAAATTCGGAGGTGGATTGGATTTAAAGGCGATTCGGCGACTGGCTGAGGACGCCTCGCTGGGACGAGCGTTTGCGATTGAAATACCGGACTTCCACGGAGATTATTACTTAACCCGGATTAAATTCAATGGCCAACCGCGACGTATTGTCTACAGTAAGATGCACCTGGGGCACGTGATAGTAAGCTGGTTAGATTCGGTTGGTGGGCCTGGCGGGATTTGGACGGGGAAGACTGAAGACCCTTGTTGAGTTAATCCATGAATGAGAAGCGGGCGGGGGGTGTAGACCGTAGCATAGAGAAGACTGAAACCGTCCTAAATGCGTGACGCGTGTCCATGAGGCTGACGTCACCCGTAAACGGCAACGTGGCCCTTTTTAGACCTACCACGATACTTGACCGGGCCCAAATCTTTGCGTCTGTGGGCATCGCGGACGGGGGTTAAGCAAGAGCGACAATCTGGCCAGGCAGCATTCAGGTTTGATGCAGCCACCATTCATGGGAGATAATGCGGTGGAGAGTTCTTCCGGGCATGTGCCGGGGTCCTGCTTCACGGATGTCTAGGATAGTTTGCGTTGCGCTCTTTCAGATACCAGCATCCAGATCATGATAGCCATGGGAAGGACACCGTTTAGATAACTCATCCAAGGACTAGTCCATCTTCAGGGGAAGGCAGTATACCAGGCTTGAGCGGGCCTTAAACGCCCCGATCGACTTCCTTCCGGCGTGCCGGGCCTGCGGTCTACCGTGTCGTTAACCGGAGGTGGTGCTATGCGCCCCCATCTCGCCGCGCCTGTCACCATTGGAGCTGTGGGTCTGATCGGGTGATGGCTTCAGGGTTCGGAAAAAGTCGTCCGCACGGCCTTGCGGCCGCCGCCCGGGCGGCGCACACGGTCTTGAACCACAAGGCGGGGCTCGACTAACTCCGCTATGACCGCCTGAATCCACACCCGCGGCACGAGACACCACTTTATCCCCCCATACCCAGTGGCCATCGCCTCATTAGCGGCCATCAGACGGCGTATCTTTTCACCGGCAAAGAGACGTAGGCGTTTAAACTTTCGATTGGTCGCCATGGCGAATACCCCGCGTCGTTGGGTTAACCGGTAGTCACTGGTACGATTTGCGGGAGATACTGGCGGCATACGCGCGAGAGTGAACTCTAAAATGTAGATATTTAAGTATCGGACTGTTAGCGGCGACTATCGGGCCATCGTTTGGCAGATTCGGAAGTCCAGCCGATAAAGCAAACCGGGGCCAAGCGACCGCCTTTGTCGAGTCGATGCGAAAGCGGTATTCCTTACGATTTCGAGGCGGTCGATCTGATGTTAGGGTGGTGGGACCCGAGCCATGTCGAGTTTGCGTGACTATTTTCCGCACGGGAAGTACATGAGTGTCTCTAAATCGTATTCTCACCGGATGCCATGCATCCCAATGCAGAGCATTACGGGTATGTCCTGTGAGGCGCACGCCTGTTTCTTGACCAGGGACTTCGGAACGAGTATTAATGAAATCATAAACCTTTGAAGTAGAGGAGATGTTAATGTGACTATCATTGAAAAGGTTCGAGACACGTTTGCGAGCGTTGCTCCCGGCACCACCTTTACAACTCAACTCATGAAATTATTGACAAGGTGCAGGAAAAGCATGGCGTGAACCGCACCAGCGTTATTCCCAGCGACTACTGCTATAACATGGATAACAAAGGCAAAGCGGCAAACGCTGCCTTGGACAAGTTCGAAATTTTTGATATGGTGTCCCGGGGCCATTTTATGCACCGAGGAGAGAATTATCTCTACTCCGGACCTGTCCACACCAATCCTGGTGGCAAGTAAGCTTGGTAAAATTTTTTGTTGGTGTACGGAGGGAACTCCTCGTTTATTACCTCACGGTCATCCCTTCTATTCGGGTGCGTCTGTGTATCAAGGAAGTCGAGATAGTGGCATCCGGCTAACCGAAAGCAAGGCAGATGCCTCACAATCCGAATTCGCTTTATTTTGTTTGGCCGTTCTCGTTAACAAGACTCTCGTCGCACCAATTCGCCCGGAAGTAATACCATGCGCTCGGCAACCTCCTCACCATTGTTTAGGGCCAACAGCATTTCTACGGCGACCGTGGCGATGCAGTCCATGGGTTGGCGGATTGTCGTGAGGGAGGGGAATACGTAACGGGTGGCTTCGATGTCGTCAAATCCTACCAGACGTATATCATCGGGACATCGGTATCCCGCATCTCGGATGGCGCGTAATGCGCCCATGGCCGAAAGATCGTTGGCTGCAAACACCCCGTCGAGCGGTTTTTTGTGTTGGTCTCGCAGCAAGCGGATCATCCCCCGGTAGCCGCTCTCGTAGGTGTAATCTCCCATCTGCACACGGATAGCGGTTGGGTGCAAGCCTTGTTCGGCCAGAGCATCACAATAGCCCTGATAACGCGGTGTAGAACTGGTAGCCGACTCTGGGCCCGTTAACATGACGGGCGGGAATCGACATGTCTTTAGTAACAAATTCGTCGCGTCACGAGCCCCTTTGTAGTGGTCAACCGATACTTGGGGGACTGAGGAATTCGGTAGTAACCGATCGATCACCACATCCTAATTCTCCGGCCACTTGTTGAATCT
>JAKAAL010000798.1 GCA_021802375.1 Bacillota bacterium
TGTGTTTTTGGCCGCTATCTTAAGTACTGTCTTTAGCATTTTAAGCCCGAAGATCTTGGGGAATGTTACTACGGACATCTTTATTGGCTTCATTAAAAAAGTGCGCCACATTCCCGGTGGCGGAGTGAATTTTCACCAAGTTTTGCATTTGATTAGTGTGTTGGCCTTTCTTTACGTCTTTAGCTCCATTTTCAGCTGGGTCCAGCAATATATCATGGCCGGGGTAGCCCAAAGAACTGTTTACACAATTCGCAGGGAAGTGATGGGGAAACTCACCCGGCTGCCGGTTAATTTCTTTGATACCCATCCACATGGAGAAATTCTTAGCCGTTTCGTCAATGACTTTGACAATATCAGCAGTACACTGCAGCAGAGTTTGACCCAGTTGATTACGGCCGTCGTGACGTTTATCGGTGTCGTCATCATGATGCTCACCATTAGCTGGCTGATGACCCTAGTCATTGCCTTAACGTTGCCGTTAAGCTTTGTGGTGACTAAAGGCATTGCCGTTCGTTCCCAACGCTACTTTCTCCAAAGGCAGCGCAGACTTGGTGAATTAAACGGCCACGTGGAGGAAATGTATACAGGACATCCTATCGTCAAAGCGTTTGCCCGCGAACCGCAGTCCATTGAGAAATTTGAGGAAATAAACGGGCGTCTCTTTGAATCGACGTGGAAAGCACAGTTTGTGACCGGTATCATCATGCCCTTGATGAATGTGATTGGCAATTTAGGCTACGTCTTGGTAAGCGTTATTGGCGGAATTTTAGTGACTAAAAAAGCCATTCAAATTGGGGATATCCAAGCTTTCATCCAGTATGCGCGCCAGTTTACTCAGCCCATCACCCAACTGTCAAGCATCTCTAACACCATACAATCCGCTTTGGCTTCATCGGAGCGAGTCTTTGAAATACTGGATCAGCCGGAGGAGTCGGAAGAGCCTCAAGATCCAACACTTATCGCGTCTCCTCAAGGCAACGTTGCTTTTAATGACGTGTCGTTTAGTTATGACCCCAACCAGCCACTGATTGACGATTTGAATATCGACGTTAAATCGGGTCAAATGGTTGCGATTGTCGGTCCCACTGGCGCAGGTAAAACGACCTTGGTCAATCTCCTGATGCGATTTTATGACGTGAACCAAGGACAAATCACGGTGGATGAGGTAGATATTACGCAGATTAGACGCGAAGATTTACGCCGAATTTTTGGCATGGTGCTGCAGGATACCTGGCTTTTCCATGGAACGATTGGAGAAAATATTGCGTATGGTCGCGAAAATGCCACCCAGGAAGAAGTGGTGCGGGCAGCCAGGGCTGCCCATGCCGACCACTTTATTCGCACTCTGCCGGACGGATATAATACCGAACTTAATGAGGAAGCCTCGAACATTTCACAAGGTCAGCGGCAACTTTTAACCATTGCTCGGGCGATCTTAGCAGACCCAGCCATTCTCATATTGGATGAAGCCACCAGCAGCGTGGATACCCGTACCGAAATCGCTATTCAATCGGCCATGCAGCATTTAATGCAAGGACGCACTAGTTTCGTCATTGCACATCGACTTTCGACCATTCGCGGTGCCGATTTGATTTTGGTGATGAACCATGGCCGCGTGGTAGAGCAGGGAACTCACGAGGAACTTCTGGAACGCAAGGGGTTTTACACCGATCTCTACAACAGCCAGTTCGCGACATCAGACGTGACCAGCCAAGCCGCTATTTAACCCGGAACCAGGACCAGTGGTGTCTGCGCGATAATCCTTACGTTCATAGCAAATAATTGACGTAAGCGTCAAGATGTGTTAAATAACCCAATAAGAGAAATAAGGCGGGTTGCAGCCATAAAGGAGTGCGTCATGGCCCATCATGATAGAGGGGATCGAGTGGCTTTTTCCATCTCCGACTTGTCTACGGAATTAGGGCTCAGTACTCGTGCCATTCGATATTACGAAAGCTTGGGCTTGTTGAATCCTGACCGCACCACCGGAAACCATCGCTTGTATACTCGCAAGGACCGTGCACGGCTTCGCATGATACAACGGGGCCGCATGTTAGGTTTTACGTTACAAGAAATTGCAGATCTTCTCCATCTTTATGACGTAGATCCCAGTGAACGCGTGCAATATGCGCGCGGCATCGAACTCACACGAAAACATTTAACTACAGTGCGTCATCGTATTCAGGAATTAAGTCTGTTGGAACAAGAACTAGCCCGTGCTCTAGCTGAGGCCGAAGAAAAGTTTAGCCAGTTGGACCACGATCCAATGTCAGACCAGCGAGTAGAAAAATAGGAGGCAGATAGTGCTATGATAGCGGCAGAACTGATTAAACGGGGTGCTGTGCACCATCGAAACCGCGTTGCAGCGATTTTTGGATCCGCCCAATGGACCTATGGTGAGGTCAACGCCAACGCCAATCGATTAGCACATGCTGTGTTCGATATCGGATTAAGAAAGGGCGATCGAGTCGCTATTTTGCTCTCCAATTCGATTCATAGCCTAGAAGTAGACTTTGCCCTCATCAAGTCGGGATTGGTTCGGGTCCCCATTAACACGCGTCTTGCAACTCCGGAAATGGCGCGCATGATTCAGGAAACCGATGCTAAACTGGTGCTCTTTAGCCATGAGTTTTTAGAAAAAGTAGAAGAGATGCCGCTGGGCGACAGCGTGCTTAAAGCCATGATTGGGAGTGCCAAACCCAAAAACGCCGATATCATTGACTTGGATCAAATCATACCGACTATGTCCATCGACGAACCAGAGGTTGAGATTCACGAGTCAGATTTAGTCACTTTACAATATACTTCAGGCACCACTGGCGTCTTAAAGGCGGCAATGCATACCCAAGAGACCTGGGCAGCAATAGCTTTGAATATCTTGACCAACGTTCCTGTGCAATCCGATGACATCATGTTGCATACGGCACCTCTGACTCACGCCGCGGGAACGTTGGTGCTTCCGCATTGGATTCGCGGAGCTGCGAATGCGATTTTGCCAGGATTTCGCCCCCAGGAGTTTTTGCAAGCTGTCTCTACCCTAAAGCCGTCTACGCTCAATCTGGTTCCCACCATGATTGTCATGTTACTCTCGCAGCCCAATGTGAGGGACTATTCCTTTGACTCGGTGCGCAGCATCATTTATGGCGCCGCTCCTATTCCCACCGAAACGCTTAGACAAGGCATCGCTCTATGGGGGCCAAAGTCTACTTCTAGGC
>JAKAAL010000799.1 GCA_021802375.1 Bacillota bacterium
GACCACAGCGCGCTTGCTGGCCACGCTCGACGAAGCGGCAGAACTCGTCATTCACGCCAAAGCCTTAGGCGGCGCCAAACCACTAGAACTGTCGGCTATTAATGAAGTGCGTGAGCGTATGCTGGCCTTCGGCAGCCGACACTAAACTGCCCTCTCCCCCGCCTCGCCCCGACGGGTGGCGGCCGGGAGTTCAACCCCGTTTCAGATGACACTGGCCGCCGGCCAGTGTCTGCGGCTTACGGCATCCTACGTCTTTAGCTCCGTCTTTTGCGACGTCCACCCCGACCGGTTGGGCCCGATGCCAGAGAATTGTCATCCCCATTTTCGAATCTCTAGCCGCTCGGGTTGCGTGCGGGTATGCCCTTCCCGGTGCCGGCTGATCCCGGGAAGGGTATACCCGGCTGGGGTGGTCTTCACAATTTTCAGGGCAGAAGGGGATTTGGCATAGCCCTACGTATGATCTTGGTCAGTCATCCTCGCACTCGCAAGCCTTTGAATCCCGATCCAAGCGGTATCTGACAATGCCAAAAAGGGAATCCATCCATATGCCTGGATCCAGCATGCACTCAGTTCCCAAGAGAGAACCGAAGCGATCGATGATCCTGACCGGCAAGGCGCTTTGGTTAAGCTTTTAGGCGGCGACCACGGGCACGTTCATGGTGAATCTCGACTCGAGAGTGGTCAACGTCGCTCTGCCCATGCTGCAACATCAATTTTCGGTCTCGATTGAAAGCTTGCAACGGGTCATTACCGCCTATCTCCTCGTCATTACCGGGTTGCTCCCGGTCACCGGTAGAATCGCGGACGCTGTGGGCCGGCGGAAAGTCTTTTTGGTCGGAATCGCCACTTTTACCGCAGGATCCCTGCTCGGCGCGATTTCACCGACGTTTACCCTGTTGGTGTTGGCTCGAGCCTTTCAGGGGCTCGGCGGAGCCATCATCATGGCCAACGTGATGGCGATCATCACCGTAATCTTCCCCCTCGACAAGCGCGGACAAGCGTTTGGTTTGATTGGATCGGTCGTGGCCGCGGGCACCTTGGCCGGTCCTCCGTTGGGAGGGATCCTAACCGCCTGGCTAAGCTGGCGCAGCATCTTTTGGATCAACCTTCCCGTCGGTATTTGGGGTCTTTGGGGATCATGGCACTATCTCCCACACTTTGCCCCTGACCAAGGCTTCACGCTAAACATTTGGACTGGACCAGCGCCTTGTGGTTCATGGGACTCACCTCCTTACTGCAATTTGGGCTGGCCGACTGGCACCGACTGTGGGGAATCGCTCTCTTGATACTGGATAGTCCTGCGGTCTACGGCTTTATTCGCTGGGAAAATCATCGTGACGCTCCCCTTATTCCTCTACGCCTCTTCCATATTAAGCCGTTTTCTAAAAACTTGATGTCGGGCATGGCCTACTGGGTCTTGATGATGTTTCCTTCGTTTTTATTGCCATTTTACCTGCGTTACGAACTTCATCTGCCGGTCAGCCTAATTGGATTAAGTCTCGTGCCCCAAGCTTTAATCATGATCGTGGTCTCTCCATTGGGTGGACGCTGGTTGGATCGTGTCGGTGTGCTTGCTCCGGGACGGGTTGGGCTCGGGCTGTTGAGATTGTCCATGCCCTGTTCGTCCTGCTGCCCCGCCATGCCGCCCTCTGGGAAGTCTGGGCCATTTTAGCGTTGATTGGAGCCGGGGCAGGCCTTTATTCTTCTCCCAACAACGTGGCGGTCTTAAATTCAGTGTCCCGCAATGACACCGGCTTAGCCTCAAGCCTACTCGCCACGCAACGGATTTTGGGTCGCGCCGTTGGGGTCGCGCTCGCCTCGATTGTCTTGTCCTTTACCTGGATGATTCACGGCTTGGGAGCCACTCCGTGTCATGGGTCCCCCCTGTATCCGCTCTGGTTTTTTGGGGATTTCGCGGGGCCTTCATGGCTTCGATAGCCATAGGATTGGTGGGACTGGCAACGTTGACCGCGCCCTCGTTGGCGGCCGACGACGAGGCAAACACCTTGGCCAAATGATTGCCCATGGTTAAGCCTAAGATCGCAATTCGATGCTGGCTGGCGGTGGTCAGACGACTCGCGCTCAAGACGCTCGGTTGCCGGCGTGATAAAATTTCAGAGTGCATTGGATACGCTGGCTGAATGGACTCAGGAGGCCCGCGGTGCTCGCAACAGATGCTTCACCCTGTCGTGAGGTGCCGCCATTTGGACCGGAAGCCTTGAAAAGCCAGGCCGAGATTGTCTGCCATCCCGGCCTGCGCCAACAAATAAGCCAGAGCGACCGGTGGGCCAAAGAGATTACCCTATGACAGCGGAGAGGCTCGCGGATGATACTTGGCACTCAGTCATCCCTCAAGAACCCAAACGCAGTACGCGATGGGAAAATCTCTGAAGAGGAGAAGAATCATGACCACGTCACGCGGCTACCAAACCGGAAAACATTTAGAGGCGTTCATTTTGTTGATCCTTTCGCAACAACCGTTGCACGGTGGTGGGGTGATTAGTCGCTTAAAGACGATTTTGCCCCCAGTCTGGACCATCGATGACGGCCACGTCTATCGTCTCCTGCGAAATCTTGAAGCCGTCGGCGCCCTGGAGTCTTCTTGGCTTACCGAAGAGGTAGGCGCGCCCATCCGGATCTATCGGCTCACCGACGATGGCACCGTCCGCCTCCAAGAATGGAAGGAAGACATTGAATTGCGTTTAACTTCACTCAAGACGTTTCTTGATTTATGGGCGAATCAGCCTAAGGAGCCGACCGATGGGACCCCATGACTCGTCTTAACAATCAACCCATCTGCACTCATCCCGGCTTGAATTCAAGACAGGGTGGGATTGCCTGCTCTTCTCCAAGCGCCCATGCCCCCTTGGAGATGGGAAACCCGCCGAAAGCCAAGACCAAGCAGCGTATCGGCAGCAGCTTGACTGCGATGACCCGTCTTGCAGATCAGTATAATGTCCGAATCCAAAGGACAGGCAACCAGAAGCGATGCTTCGCTCCCTAACGGGCAAGAGACAGCCCCATCAATGTGGCCTGCGCGATATTCGCCCGGCGTCCTGACATCGACCAACACGGGCTGCTGGCTCAATCGATCCAACAATTGGTCCGGGGTCAAATCTACCAGTGCCACCGGATGGCGAAATAACTTGAGAAAATTCATAGGCCCTGCCTTTCTCCCCTACTCTGCTTAATCCATAGTACCCCAAAACGTCAGC
>JAKAAL010000800.1 GCA_021802375.1 Bacillota bacterium
ACGACCACACGGGATCCCGAGCTATCCTCCAGCGTAAAATCAGCCAGGCCATCGCTCACGGCAACGGGAACCTTCCCATCGCGAGCCGTTAAGGAAACTCCGTGTTGGAGATAGGTGATTCCCGAGACCGCATGAATGGTCATCGTCCCATTGAAGTCGGCGACGATATTTCCCATGGAATCGACCACGTGGGCACTAATCGTGTCTTTCGTCTTGCTCTTGGCCCCCACGGCCAAGGCCGAAGGAGTGAGCGTCACCCCGGAAGCTTCGCCATAAACCACCACTCGCGTTGCAAGCCTCGCACCGTTCACTTCGGCCCGTACGGTATACGATCCTGGAGCGATGGCGACAAATACGGTGGGGTTGCCGTGCTGAGGGATCAGCGCGGGAACGCCGTTTGAAGTTCTGACCGACCAGGTGACCGCCGTTTCCTGGGGGATACGCATTATCCGGACAAGATCGGCCACGCCAAAGCGAACACTCGTCTTAGCCATGACGATGGCCGGCGCACTGGAACGCTGGACCCCGTTACCGGGTACCCCGGTGGCAAAACTGGGGGGGATGCCCGCTACCAACAAGCCACGGATTGCGATCGCCGAAGCAATCAGCCCGAAAGCCAGTCTGTACAAATTTTTCACACCCCTTTGGTGGCGAATGATTGACCCGTCAGGAATCATCCAGACCACATCGAACGTCCGGTGATTTGGCAGATGCCAAGATCCTAAGACGTTGCCGGAACGACCTCATTCGAGGTCTATGCGCACACCAGGTTGGGAAAGCCGGAGGATTTTTGCGTGGTTTAAGCAACCAAGATCATTATACCATATTTTAAGAATATTGAACAATATTATTATTCCGATGTTTCGGCGTGTTTATGAAGGGGCGGTTCCAAATCATCGGGCCACCTCCGTCAACCGAGGCTCGCTGCCAGGTGATCTACGGCCCGTCGTACCCAGTCTCTGTGGGCATCGGATTCAATGAGGTACTCGGTTATGCCCAAGGGGTTCCAACGGCAACCAAGAGGCGACCACCCCCCTCGTCATCCAAGAAATTCACCCAGCCGTGGCCCCTATTTTTGTGCCACCGTGGCACGACCTGAGCACCTTCGGGTCGGCAGCATCTGTTCTGACCCGTGGAGCCGTGCGTTTCTTTGTCGATGAAAAAGTTCAGCGTACTCGCATGGACTCTTGGATTAAGTGGCGATTTCTACCTAGACGCTCGCCCGAAGGCGCGATATCATCTCGATGTCGGCACAAGATACTCCTTGATCCGGGGCATAGACCGATACGGTTAAATTGCTAGACTTTTTGGGTGCACCCCTCGATTCAGCTGAATAGGGCGATTAAACCCCATTCTGTGGCATTCACTATCAGGCTCTGGCGTTGGGATCGATCGCGGTCGATCCAGTGGGCTCCACCATCAGCAAGGAGGAAAAAATGCTACCATCCATCGGCATCGTTGGCAGTGGGCTCCGCATTCGAACGGTTTATGGCCCCATCCTGACCCGACTCAGCCACGCTTATACCTTAGCCGGCGTGACTAACCGTTCGTCTGAGGCAGGTAAATCGACTGCCGAGATGCTCCATACTCAATTTTATCGAGATATCGACGAACTCGTCGTTCAAAGTCATCCTGACATCTTACTGGTTAGCGTCAGTTTCGCCGCCAACGACGCTCTTGCGCTTCAGGCGGTAGAAACCGGACTGCCTTGCTTATTAGAGACGCCGGCGGGCACCACGGTGGAGGCTATCGATGCTCTGTTGCGAACCAGCCACCGTCTAGGCAACTTAGTCGAAGTCGCCGAACAGTATCATCGTCGCCCTATGGAACGAGTCAAGCAAATGTTGATTCAGGCGGGAGCCTTTGGCGACATCGTCGCTGCTTACAACGACTTGATGGGCCACGATTACCATGGGTTTAACCTGATCCGCTCCTATATCGGTCGCGATGTCTCTCCCGTCTCCGTGGTCGGCCACGTTCAGCGCCATGAGGTCGCCCATCGCACCAGTTCCTCCGAGTCCCCCCAACAAGAGGAATGGTGGCGGGCCCTGATTCAATTTGCCAACGGTGCTGTCGGCCATTTTGATTTTTCCAGTCTAAGTTACGGATCCGCCTTGCGCTGGGAACGGCAAACCCGATTTTATGGTACGCAAGGGATGGGACATGGGGATGAGTTGACCGAGGTCGATGGCGATGGCACGCGCCCATTAAGGATTCCCTTGGAGCGTCGGATTCATAATGTCGGTGGCATGGAAGTATTGGCCGCCATTGCCGCTCAGGTCGGCCCAGAAACCTTGGTATGGGAGAACCCCTTCCGCGATGTCTACTTCGACGATGAGGCTATTGCCGTTGCCGATGGGCTGAGGTCCCTCACTAGCGCCATGACCGATGGCACAGCCTTGGACTATGGTCTCAGTCAAGCGCGAATCGACCAGGCTTTAACCTTGGCCATGCGCCATTCGGCCGCGAATGACAGCGTCAACGTTCTATTACAGCCGTTTTAGCCCATCACTCCATCGGCCCGAACCGCCTCCTATCGAAAGCGAATACGGGATACCCTTGCCCGCATGCTATCGGCACTCGGCGCGATTCGAGCAAATATACTGCGCGGGGGTCATAGTTGTCGTTTTTGGGAGAACGGCATCGTATTGGAAACCCATATGATGCAAAAAGGTGCTGGGACACCCGAAGCCTTGGCATCAAACCATGACATTTGGTCCAAGCGCAGTACCGTCAATTAGGCGGACGTTACTATGGTGGTCACGGCCGGTTATAGCCGTTCCGGTTGCTAATCGCCCCGTCATTTCCAATCGGATCAGTCAGCCGAGAGTTCTGACAGCGCCTTTCCAGAAAGCGCTGTCAGAACCCTGGATTGTAAGCGCGCGCACCGAAAGAATCTCTCCGGTTACAAGGGCGCTCCTTCAAGCGACCCGAGAACCTTGCCGTGACCTTGGCGACGCATCATAGACAATCTGGCGAGGACGTATGCTAGCAAGCATACGCTACTGACAAAAAACCCGATCGGCCACGAAGTGACATAAGACAGCCACAGCGCAATCCAAAGGCTCAGTGCGGCCATGCCGACCCCGAGAGCCATCGCCGTCGCTGGCCGTCGGGCCAAGAGACTGGCGGCGGCGGCAGGACCGACCATCAGACTAAAAGAGAGCAGGGCTCCCGCCACCGGTACAGTCGCGGTGGCCGCAGCGGAG
>JAKAAL010000801.1 GCA_021802375.1 Bacillota bacterium
GTCCGAGAGGGAAGTCGCGGGTGGATGCCGAACCTTATGGCGACAGAGTGTGTCGAATAGATAATGACTGCGAGGCGTACGAAATGGAGGTTCCCATCTGGGTAGACGATTGGGACGGCACCAAAGACCGTATTGATATAGGAGATGCCGTGGAATGGACCGTATGGAGTCAATCCGAATCACCGCCTCCGGTTGCAGACTCGTGTGCGGAGGTCAGGTCCGGGGAAGGTGGCATGGTGCGAGTCACCGGACGCTGTTGGGTTCCGGATCAGGTCCGGGCACCGTTCTTCGTATTGAACGCTCGTGACTTCCATGTGGGAATCAGCCTGCGAACAGGATCGCCGCCGCGCGGTGCCTTGGTTCGCTGGCAGGGTAGGCTGTGGCGTTGGAATCACCACGATGTGGACATTCTGCCGTTGCTAGGCCAGGTGCGGGCACTCGTGTGGCATCCCTTGCGCGTTGTCCAAGAATGGCAGGAGCCGCGACTGGTCCCGGCAAAAGGCACGCGACGGCATGTCATCTTTGATTATGAAGCGCAGGGGGTTAACGTTGCGTCGACTCATGATCCGCGGTTCGTCAAGGCGGACGGGGCATTTTGTTGCACGATCGAGGTTAGCAGCTGTTCCTGAACGCGCAGGCAACCCATAGGCCACGAACACTTGTCGGGTAACTGCGGGCCCGGATCCCCGCCCTTCTCCTTCGCGACAGAGTCATGTGGCCGCCCGGGGTTCTGGAGCGCCCAGGTCCTGCTTTACATATAGGCGGTGCAGGGGAGAGATGCGCAACGGACATTCGTACTGCCCGTGAAGCGGGTGGTTGGAATGCCCGGCGATACAGTGACCGTGACGTCGCATGCCGTGTATGTCAATGGCCGCAAGCTGAATGAATCCAATCCTGATATTGCGCGTTGGAATGGCACC
Organism: Bacillota bacterium; assembly: GCA_021802375.1. The sequence continues at coordinate 921 of JAKAAL010000801.1, forward strand.
GCACTCGGGACCTATCACGTTCCACCGGGGCATTACTTTATGTTGGGCGACAATCGCCCCATTTCCGATGACAGTCGGCTGTGGGTGCATAAATATGTCGCGCGTTCGGCGATTGTGGGGGAGGCGGATTTCGTCCTCTACCCATTGGACAAAATCGGTCCCATCGCCCAAAGCCTGTCGAAGCGCTGATCGTGGGGGACCGTTCATTAGGTGCGGAAGCGTTGTGCAGTTCGGACTTTTGGGGGCCCATGGAGGCCGCGGTCAACCTATATAGCAGCTATTTTCTTGACCCGGATTTCAAGTGACTTCACAATGCAAGGTATCTAGCCGCGGAGGAATCTTTCATGGGCAAGGCTCCAGCACACATGAACGCCAGCCAAATTTTTCAAAACGAAGACATTTACCGCTTAATCATGGAGCATACCCGCGACCTCATCCGGGTGATCGATGTTGATTTTAACTTTGTCTATGTCTCGCCGTCTCACGAGACCGTATTGGGTTATACGGTGGACGAGATGCTTCACGGCTCCGGACTCGACATTCTGCATCCCGATGACAAGGACACCGCCATTTCGATGCATCGACAGATGATCATGGAAGATACCATGATGGATGGACTGTTCCGCTTCCAGTGCAAAAACGGTGAGTGGGTCACTCTGGAAACACGTGGGCGGTCATTGGTCAAGGACGGCAAGGTAGTTGGCGTTGTGACGGTTGGGCGGGACGTCACAGAACGCCTTCGGATGGAGAAGGAGCTTAAGGATTATGAGGAGCAACTGAAGTTTCTTGCCTTTCATGATCCCCTCACGGCGTTGCCAAACCGCTCACTTTTTTTCGAAATCACCACCCAAGCCATCCGTGAGGCGAAGCTCCACGGATGCCGCGTGGCGATGCTGTTCATCGACTGCGACGACTTCAAGAAAATCAATGATGCCTACGGGCACCACATTGGCGATGAGGCGGTCAAGGAATTGGGAAAGCGTCTGGCCCTGGCCGTGGGCGACCGGGGAACTGTGGCGCGCATTGGCGGCGATGAGTTTACCGTACTTTTGCCGTCGGTCACCTCCCGCCAAGATGTGGTGGAGGTGGTCGATCGCGTGCTTCGTTCCACGCACTCTGTGTGGGACGTGAACGGCTTCGGGATTCATCTCACAGTGAGCATTGGCGTCGCCGTCTCTCCCCTTGACGGGTTGGACGCCGACACGCTGTTCAGACATGCGGACACAGCCTTGTATGATGCCAAGCAACAGGGAAAAAACCGCTGTGTGTTCTTTGGATCCGAGCGCTAGCCGCCTGCGTTTCCATGGCAAGAGTGAGTGGGACTTGTCCGGTGTGGACAAGTCCCATTGAGCATTTATTCCAATCCAAAATCGACGTGGTAGGGGTCATAGTCAATCGCCCGGCGATCTGCGTTCAAAGCCGTGATGCGGGCCATCTCGTCCTGGCTGAGTGTGAAGTCAAAAACATCAGCGTTCTCCCGGATCCGTTCTGGATGTACTGACTTCGGAATGGTGACCACATCCTGCTGGAGGTCCCACCGCAGAATGACCTGCGCCGGTGTCTTCGCATGCTTGTCGGCAATGTCCCTTAGGACTGGGTGCTGGAGCAGGTCGCCGCCTCGGGACAGTGGCGACCATGCCTCCAATTGGATGTTCTGCTCTCGGCAAAAGGCCAAGAGCGACCGTTGGGTGAGCAGTGGATGAAACTCGACCTGGTCAACCATCGGCCTCATGTTGCTGTGGTCCATGACGTCCTGAAGATGCTCCGGCATAAAGTTGGCGACGCCAATTGCGCGAACTCGCCCGTCTTGGTAGAGCTTTTCCAATGCACGCCACGTTTCCAAGTATCGCCCCGGTACTGCCCAGTGAATCAAATAGAGATCCAGATAATCCAACTGAAGCTTCTTACGGCTTTCCTCAAAAGCGGCCAAGGTGGATTCGTACCCCTGATCCTTGTTCCAGACTTTGGTGGTGATAAAGAGGTGGTCGCGGGAAACCCCGCTGTCCCGAATGCCTTGCCCTACTCCCACCTCGTTCCCGTAGATGGCAGCGGTGTCAATGCTTCGGTATCCGGTTTCAATTGCGGTGCGAACGGCTTGCTGAACTTCTTTGCCATCCGCTGCCATCCAAACGCCCAATCCCAAACGCGGCATCTGGACGCCATTATGCAATGTTGTGACGTCATCTAGTCCAGCCACTTGTGCGCATTCCTCCATGACTTGTGGTCTATGCAACTCCCCTTCAGCGCGTGAGGGTGTTCCCATAGTATACAAATTGGAGGAAAA
>JAKAAL010000802.1 GCA_021802375.1 Bacillota bacterium
GTGTACCATCGGAACGAGTTTCAATGCCATCCTCCGCAACCATGTCGTAAATTCTGCCGTGGGCCAAACGCGCTATCCGAGGATTTTCCCGTGCTTGGTTGAAATACTCTACGTCTTTGGACCGGAGCAAGACAAAGTCGTGGTCAAGTCGCGCCATTGGGAGTTAGTGCGTGATCGCTTGGTCAAAGAATTCCTGCATGGTGGATTGCCGATCATTGAGGTGTCGGACGGAGATTTTCACCGACGGGGGGAATTGTATTTAATTCATCGGCATGAGGGCACGGATTTAGACTTATTATACGCCGAACGAACATTGGAACATGTTCGTCTCTTGTGGGGACGTCCGGTGCATTTAGAAACGATCAGCGAGAAGCGCAAGCTCGTCTTGAGCTACGATGGCCAGGCACACAGCAAGGCTGTTGTCTAATCCTATTATCCTTTGCGACGCTAATGCCCTAACGAGTCGGCACCCTTTATGGTAAAGGAGGGAAATCACCCATGGATATTTGGGAGCGCATCGATGCGTACCAAAATCGAGAACAGGAAATAGCTTGGCACGGCACATTTCGAGAGTATTTCAACCAAGCACGGGAAAATCCTCGGATAGCGCGTTTGGCCCACGGCAGAATTTACGACATGGTTGCGGAGGATGGCATTGAAACTCGTTCCGATGGTACACGTCATTATCACTTCTTTGATCATGACTTATTTGGATTGGATCGGTCATTGGACCAATTGGTGGAATATTTTCACTCAGCGGCGCAACGACTCGAAGTGCGTAAACGGATATTGTTGCTGATGGGACCTGTCGGAGGAGGCAAGTCGACATTGGTCGCGTTGTTGAAACGAGGGCTGGAACGGTATACCCGCACGTCATCGGGCGCCGCCTATGCCCTGGTTGGATGTCCCATGCATGAGGAGCCTTTGCATTTGATTCCTGACGCGTTGCGGGCCGATGTGTTGCGCGATTATCAACTCTATATTGAAGGTGATTTGTGTCCGGTCTGCCGACAGCGATTAGCAGATGAACATCACGGCAAGATTGACGAGTTTCCGGTAGAACGACTATTGATGTCGGAAAAAGAGCGCATCGGCATTGGGACGTTTTCCCCTAGTGATCCCAAAAGTCAGGACATTAGCGAATTGACCGGCAGTATTGACCTAGCCACGATAGGGGAGTATGGCTCCGAATCCGACCCTAGGGCTTATCGGTTCGATGGAGAATTAAACGTGGCCAACCGTGGATTGATGGAGTTTATCGAGATGTTAAAGAGTGACGAGAAGTTTTTGTATGGTTTGTTGACGCTCTCGCAAGAACAAAATATCAAAACGGGGCGCTTCGCGATGATCTATGCCGACGAAGTGATTGTCAGTCACACCAACGAAACCGAATATCTGCGTTTTGTCGAAAACAAAAAAAATGAGGCCTTGCGGGATCGTATGATCTTGGTGCGCATTCCCTATAACCTCAAAGTGCATGATGAAATGCGGATTTACGAAAAACTTATCGGTGAGTCTGCTTTAAGCAATATGCATCTAGCCCCTCACACGCTGCGGGCGGCCAGCATGTTTGCGATCTTGTCGCGTCTTAAAGACTCCAAAAAACAGGGTATGTCTTTGGTGAAAAAAATGAAGCTGTACGATGGTCAGTCGGTAGAGGGCTACACCAGCAAAGACGTGCGTGAACTGCGCGAAGAGTTCTCGATGGAGGGCATGGACGGCATTTCTCCTCGGTACGTCATCAATCGTCTGTCTAGTGCCCTGGTAAAGCCTGGGATCTGTTGTATCAACCCTCTTGATGCCTTGAGAACACTGAAAGATGGCTTGGAACAGCACACTGGGCTCAGTGCCGAAGAACGGGACCGATTATTGAACCTTATCTATGAGACTCGGCGGGAATATGATGAATTGGCCAAAATTGAGGTGCAAAAAGCGTTCGTCTACTCATTTGAGGAATCCGCGCAAGCGTTGTTGAACAACTATCTAGATAACATTGAAGCGTACGTCAACAAGAGCAAAATTACGGACCCGATTACCGATGAGGAGATTGAACCCGACGAGAAATTGATGCGTTCAGTCGAGGAGCAAATTGGGATATCGGACAACGCTAAGCGGGCTTTTCGAGAGGAAATTCTCATTCGTATTTCCACTCTGGCCCGACGCGGAGAACGTTTTGATTACCGGACGCACCCAGGGCTTAAAGACGCCATTGAGGCCAAATTGTTTAATGATTTAAAGAATGTGGTAAAAATCACCACCTCCGCTCGCACACCGGACCAGGATCAGCTTAAAAAATTGAATGAGGTAGCCAATCGATTAGTTACCCATGATGGGTATTGCTCGGAGTGCAGCAACGCCATTTTACAATATGTGGGAACCCTGCTAAGCCGATAGTTGTCTTTCCTTTGCACCTCGTGACGTCTAGAATGGATAAAGCCGTTTGACGGCACGGGACAGAAAGGATGGACACGAGCAATGCGGTATGTGGCTCACATTTCGCAGTTGCCTAAAACTACAGTCTCTACGTTTTGGGACGATGTGCGGCATACGGAGCGGTGGCTTAGGTCTCTGGGCAAGGATGTGGCTTCTCGACAGTTAACGTTGGGAGCTCGTTCACTTCGGCAATTGAATGCGTGGCAAGGATGGCAACAGGGTCCGTTGGTACTCGAAGGATGGTTTGATCCGATGTCCGTCGAGTTGACCTGGCGCTATTTAATCGAATTTTTGGCAGATTGGGGACCTCACTCGATTCGCATACCTTTCGGGGGTGATGCGGAAGTGCGATGGAGCCAGCGCCATCTGACGATTCGAGCTCCTCATCTGTCTTGGGTGTGGCAAAAGATTGAAGAGTCGTGGGAACTGTCCCAGTGGGAGCGCCAAGACCTTACCGAGTGGCACGAGACCGCACATCTCTACCGAGCGTGGCGCATGCCATGGGGATATGTGCAACAGTCGAGTCCCAGCACGTATTGGGACGAATGGGATTTTTACGCCGATGCAGGATTTGAACCAATGATTGGAAAGCTTTGAGGTTATAGGGAATGCGCACCAAGATCATACGATCCCGCAAGGCCTCATTTTTTTGTTTTCGACAAAACGCAGATATTCGGTTTCGTTGGTGTGACTGACAATCACTTCGTCGGCATAGATCATCGCGAAGCGCCCCGTTTTGATATTTTGTTCTTGCGAGAGCGTCAACAAACC
>JAKAAL010000803.1 GCA_021802375.1 Bacillota bacterium
CTGTCGTCAAGGTCTTTGAAAAACGTGCGAACTCTAGTCAGCAATGCGGAATTCTGTTCTTTGTATTGCGTGTAGTAGATCAATGCCTGTACGGCGATACGTTGCTTTAATGGATCCCATAACCGCACTCGTTCCAATAAGTCTTTTTTGGCCACTGGCTCAAGTCCCATTTCTACGAGTTCTTCGCGAACGCCTTCGGCAAAATCTAAAGCCACGATGAGTCCAAGCGCCTGATGACGGGTCACCAATGATGCAAATTCGGCCACGTCGCTAAGATGCGTCCGGTCAAATAGGAATTGCTTGACTTCTGCCGACAGAACTAGAACGTCACCTTCTCGTGCGTCGATATCTCCAACGCGCCCGACCCGTTTTGACCCGGTTCGCACTTTGTCCACATCCACTTGAAGATGCGAGGAATCGGCCCGAATATAGCCAAAAACCGTACCCTGATAAGCAGCGCCCGTGGGTTCGCCCGGATGTTTACTCAGATCAAAGTCTTTGAGAAACAGGAAAAATCTCGGGGGTTCTCGACGAAGGGTTTCCGCTGCAATGTTCTGAGCTGGCAGTTTCTCCAGCACAAATGTCTTGGTATCGTCAACGAGCTGATTTAACTCGTCATCAGTCATTAACAACAGTCCGTTAATCCAGTGCTCGTAATCTTTCCAAGCCTGAGTGGCATGGGGAGCGGCACTCGGGTAATCAAAGCGATGCTGATCGGCGCGTATCCATCGTTGGATTTTTTCGTAGAAGGGCCGAATGCTGATGGTTTTGTCAGCATCTTTTTGGACAATCAATGTGTTCGCGTCATTGCCCGCACGTGTTTTGAGAATCCGTGGATGCGCGGCATAGAAAGCATCAAGGTTTGAAAATCTTCCTCCTGTGGCACCCAAATCTTGCAATAACCACACAAACGCAATGAGTAGCCCTGGTAGGAATTTACGTTTGGCACCTTGATCGAAGTTCGCCACGATTTCATCGAGAATGTCTTTTGGGATCATGTGGACAGTTTCGCCAGTTCCGGAATCGCCTGGCGGGCCATGTTGAAATAGGCGGGATCCCGTTCTGTTCCAATCGCTTGATAACCTAGATACGCTGCTGCGGCCAATGTTGAACCGCTGCCGGCAAAGGGATCATAGACAAGACCTCTTTCCAACGGAAGAATCCCGCGCACGACATAGCGCATCAGTTTTTGGGACTTGAGTGAAGGGTGGGAGGCAAGTTGTCGTTCTTTATGTCTGGCTGGGGCGCATTCAAACACATCTCGAAAGGGCTCGTCATCCGCGATGCGTCGAAAACCACCCGTCCCCCATACCCGTAAATTGTTCGCTACGGTTTTTTCTGAAATCGGTTTGCGGAACAGTCCCCATGGCTCCCAACTGGAACGCGGCATGACGGATACATTCGAAAATTCGCGTTCTGCGCCCTTGGGGCGGTCGCCGCCTCGTAGTGTTGTCACTAATCGGATGAGTTCTCCCCGTTTTTCCAGCCCTGTTGATTCAATGGCCGCAAATGTTACGGAGGATACCAAAGGGTTTGACGCGATGGCCAGATGCCCCCCTGGCACAAGAATACGGGCGGCTTGATAAGCAAACACTGTAAAGAAGGCACGTAACCGCTCTCGATCAGCAGCCGTCAAAACGGAAAATCTGGGCACCGGATGCCGCTTAGCCCCGTCAAATGACGGGGGAATTCTCCACACCCCCCCTTTACCTTCGCGTAACTTCTGATGGTTTGTTTCTTCGTATTCGAGAAGACCATAGGGGGGATCCGTGACAATCGCATGAATCGAGTCGTCTTCGCGTGCCGCCATCCATTGCAATGCATCCGCCAGCACCAGTTCGATGCCGGTGACGGGACGACAAGAAGGAAATGCAATAGATTCCTCGGCCTCCTTGGGCTTGAAAACAATTGGAATAGTGACAATGTTTTGTTCGTTCATGGTTGTCAAGATGCTACACCCCATTCTGTTTTATCGTTCTACTGGAAACACCGTGTTTAGAACTTAAGAATAGTGTACCCTACTGGCATTCTCATGGGAAATTTCTGGCACTCGAAAATATATCGTAGTACGATCCTGATCACGACGCTTTGCGTGATATATCCGTCTGCTTCTTCCGTCCTCCGCCAATTCCAACCAGCAGGGGTAGTCAACCGTCGAGTACGGGTCGCATATTCCAACCTCAGATTGCACATAGCCCTTATTTTATCAGATCCTCACTGATGGAAGAATCTCAGGAAGAGGAAAAACACGGCCAGTTGGCCATGTTCCAGACAGAAGGGCTGAATATTAATAATCCGCAGCGATTTCCAGATCATCCGGAACGCAGACCCAGATGACAGCTCCGCTCAATCCAAGGCCGGCGGATAATCAAAGCGTGCACACGAATCACCTCCTGAGGATGGCAGAAAGGAATCAATAAAATCTCAGGCCACATCATACAGAGCAGAAGGTTTGGCGCTCTCAGTCCTTCCTGTCGGCCAATTCCGCCAGCACGTCGCCATCAAAGGTTTGAGGCTTACACCAACAGCCCAGGGTTTTGCCCTGACGTAGCGGCAATGGGGCTAACAGGTGCGGTTAAATCAGAATCCATTCACGGAATGTGGCCAGCATTTCAGGGTGTGGGTCATTGACTAGTTCTCGCTTTCTTATCGGGGTGTCCTGATATCCGATGGGTATCGGACCCAAAAAGGGTATGGAGGGAAAAAGCGTCACGACAAAGCGGGCATGCCGCGCCAGAACGTGTCTCAGGATTTCGAATCGGCCCGGGCCCAGGCGGGCACGGACATACCAGCGACGTGCGCCAAAGCGCGGGCACGGACTGCAAACGAGGGGTGCGACCGGAAGAATCCCGGCTGATACGTGTTGCGGCGCAAAAACCAGTCATCTAATTGAGCCGAGACGTCACCATATCGGGCAATATAGCGATCAGCACGTAATTCTAACCATTGACTGAAGCGGGGTAAGAGAACGATGCTCACCAGAATGAGACCTATAGTATAACCGATAGGTAATACGAATGAGTGGAATGTAGGCCATAAATAGTCGATGAGCATGCTTATGACCGGAAAACCAAGCCATCCTATAATGATGGACCCCCCTGCTAAAAAAAGACCTTTGAACACATCATGCCATTCGCGCAAATGGCCGCATTCGTGAATAACCAGATTATGGGTATCGATAGCCGTCGTGGTGATGGAAA
>JAKAAL010000804.1 GCA_021802375.1 Bacillota bacterium
ATCGCCGGGAAGCCATGTTGCAGTTTTGGGATCCATGGCGATTTTCCCCCTCGGCAGACCTAAATGGAAAGAAGGGATTTAAATAAGAAAAGTTTTTGTCTGGACTAAAAATGGAGTACCTAAAGCTTTTCAAACCCGGAATAAAGTCATTTCGGTGGTCGCGGTGCTAGATCTTTGGCGCGAGAGCGGAGAGTGGTGGGAGATGGCCCCCGAAGTATGGGTTTGGCGAGTCCAAGGTGAAAATCAGGGGGTGTATGAACTAGCACGTCATCCTGCCCCCGATCAGTGGTGGATTGATCGAATCTATGACTAAGGGCATCCGCGATCTAGGCGTCGTATGAGGAGCACATCTAGGAAAGAAAGTAAAGAAAGAAGGGGTACGACATGGGGAAAGTAATTGCTTGGCCAAAGACCGTACCGGAACCTGAATCTCACCGAACGGTGCGCCGTCGCTCAACCAAGCGATATCGGGTACGGGCGGGTTCCCTGCTCGATCGGGTATTGAGTATATACCTGCGATAAAGGCTGAATGAGAGACTATGCGGCAAGGGATGAGATGATGGCAGGGGTTCAATTGCATGTGCATTCCACGTTTTCGTTTTTAAATGGGGCCTCTTCACCCAAGGATTTGATGGAATCGGCTGCGGTCCATGGGATCTCGGCGGTGGCCCTGACGGACATGCATCGAATTTCAGGAGTGGTGCCCTTTCTCCGAGCTGCCGCCGAAACCCGAGTGAAACCCATTATCGGAGCCGAAGTGGAGGTCGGCGGAATGGGGCACCTTGTCTTGCTCGCCTCTGGTCAGCCTGCCTATAGGGCTCTAACTGAGTTGCTAACGGAGGCGCACTTGAACCATCCTCGCCATCAACCTGGGGTGGATTGGAGTTCCCTTGAGCGACATGGATCCAACCTTATCGCTCTAACGGGAGATCGCAGCGGTATGATGGCACAAGCTTGGTTTAGGGGAGGCCGCCATCGCCTCCTCGATCGAGTACGGCAGTTGCAAACGGTGTTTTCGCCAGGCCGTTTATATCTAGAAATCACCAGCGATTGGCTACCCGGCAACCGGCGGTTTTTTGGAGCGCTAGCCGATCTAGCGGAATTCACCGGAGTTCCCCTAGTGGCCACCGCCGCTGCCTACTATGCGAATAAAGAGGATTTTCCGTTATTTGACCTAATGACGTGCATCCGGCTAGGCCAGTCCGTTTCGGAGGTCCACCCAGAGCGTCGACTAAATTCGGAAAACTATCTCAAGGCGTGGCCCGAAATGGAAGAGGCGCTCGCATCATGGCCTAGGGCACTGGAAAATGCCATCCATTTGGCCGAACGCATTGAATCCCCGGATTTGCTCAATAAGCGTCGTGCTCCCGCCTATGAACGGGTGCCACGCGGGATGAAGGCAATAGACTATTTGGTTTCCCTGGTGCGCAAGGGGGCACGCCGACGATATGGCCAGCAGGTGTCGAAGGTATGGCCTCGCATTCGAAACGAACTGGCCATCATCCAAGACCTTCATTTTGTAGACTACTTCTTAGTCGTCTGGGACGTAGCCGAGTTTGCTCGTCGTTCTGGGATCCGGTTTGCAGGACGGGGTTCGGCAGCGGACTCGGTGGTGGCCTATTGCCTTGGAATTACTCAAGTAGACGCCTTCCATCGCGGTCTCCTGTTTGAACGTTTTATGAGCCGAGAGCGCAGAGAAGCTCCTGATATCGATATTGATTTTGACGCTAGTCGACGAGACGAGGTGGAGGCATATGTTGTTCAATCATATGGGGCGGAACGCGTGGCTCGGGTCGCTACTTACCAAACCTATCGGCAAAGATTGGCGCTTCGCGACGTGGGCAAAGCCTTAAATTTTCCGTCAGAGGTCCTCGATCGCTTGGCCAAATCTCTACCTGAAAAGCCGATTGCTCGAATCCTTGAGGAGTGGCAGGAAATTCCTGAACTACGTCAATATGAGAATGAAGACGTCTTAAAACGCGTGCTTACCTGGGCGGAGAAGATAGAAGGCGTTCCCCGCCATTTGGGTACGCATTTGGGAGGTGTAGTGGTAAGCCGCGATCCATTGTCCTGGGTGAGTCCACGAGAACGTTCGGCTAAGGGGATTCAGGTGGTTCCTTTTGATAAGCGGGATGTGGAAGATCTAGGGCTATTAAAATTGGATCTGCTTTCTCTGCGCACCTTTACCGCGGTGGAAATCGCTACCCAAAAAATTGCCGAAGTCCATCCCGACTTTTCCTATGACACCATTGCGCTGACTGATGATAAGACCTATGCTCGACTCCAAGCAGGAGAGGGGATTGGAGTGTTTCAGCTCGAAAGCCCGGCTCAAAGATCGCTTGCGCTGCGCCTGCAGCCGGATCGTTGGGAAGATATCGTGGCTAGCTTGGCATTAATTCGACCAGGCCCAATCAAAGGGAACATGGTTGATCCCTTCATAGCCCGCCGACGCGGGGAAGAGCCCATCACTTACCTTCACCCGCTGCTCGTGCCAATCTTATCCAAGACGTTTGGAGTCGTCCTTTTTCAGGAACAAGTCATTGCCATAGCTACGACGTTAGCGGGATTTTCGGCAGGAGAGGCAGATAGCCTGCGTCGGTTGATGACTCACGCCCGTTCGCCGAGCGAAATGGAGAAGATGGGAGAAACCTTTAGGTCGCGAGCCGTGGCTCGAGGAATCTCCAAAGAGGTCGCCGATGAAGTGTTTAGGCAACTCTTGGGTTATGCGAGTTATGGCTTTAACGAAGCGCATGCCGCAGCGTTTGCTGAGACGGCGTATCGGACCGCCTACTTACTAGAACATCATCCGGCCCAGTTTTTTCTGGGATTGTTCAATGCAGAGCCCTTGGGATATTACCCCATTGATGTTCTGCTGGTGGAAGCTCGGCGCCGGGGGATTTCTATTTTGCCTATCGATATTAATCAAAGCGATGTCCAAGCGACGTTGCCCGATCCACACGGCATTCGTGTTGGACTAAAATTTTTGCAAGGTATCAGCCTGGCAGAAACGAACACTTTGGTTGAACGGCGACCGCCCACCGGGTATGTCCATCCTATGGAAGTGGTGGAACGTGGGGGGGCGTCAATGGATATCGTGTTGCGAATGATTCGCGTGGGGGCGTTTGATCAAATTGTCTCTAATCGCCAGCAACTTTTGACTGAGACCCGAGCAGATAACCGACTCATCCTTCGTGCGCCA
>JAKAAL010000805.1 GCA_021802375.1 Bacillota bacterium
TAGCAAGGAGCCCCAACCGCCTACCGACACTTGAAATCCCTGGTGACTTTGGCCATACGCTAGCGATCCCGTACCCGAAATTACGGAAACCCCCTGCCCCATCACATCGCCCGCGGCTAACGCCAGACATCCCTCTCCCAGGCATAATCGCTGAGCCCTGGGCAGGCACCGAGTCAGGATCTCGCCCAATACCTCCCGTTTAGTCGGGCTCCCCACCACGACCGCGGCCACGTCTGACCCGTCCGAACCCGCCTGATGCAGGGCCTGGCGGATGACTTGCTGAAAAGACGCCATTACGGCGTCGACCGGAGAAAAATTGGTATTCACCGCACCACCTAGGGTGCGGCCCACCAGTTCCCCCTGGTCGGTGACGAGGGCACATTCGACTTTCGTTCCCCCTCCGTCGAGCCCCATAAACATCATGACGAGAATGGAAGAAGATCGCGGTATTTTTGCATCATCTCGCGATTGAAGCTCGGGCCAGCATCCAAGTTCCCGCTCATGTACACCGGCGGAGTCAGCCCTTTTTCCAGCCAGCGCTCCGCCACACGAGCCATGATGGCATGCAGCATCGCTGTTCCGGTTACGCTGGATACCGGTCCGATGGCCGTGGCCAGCTCGTTCAGGTCTAAAGCGGCGTCGCCAACCGGCGCCATGTTATCCAGCACAACATCGGCCAAGTCGTGGACATGGGCCCCTGAACCATCGCGGCTTTCTACCGATGTACTGTAGGCCATCGAGGTCAAGGCAATGACTATCATCCCCCGTTCCTTAGCTATCCTAACCATTTCTACGGGCACGCGGTTGCGACCCGAGGTAGAGACCACAAGGAGGACATCTCCCGCCGCAGCGGGGCTGGCGTCCAAAATGACCTGAGCCAATCCCGATATCCCTTCCATCGCTGAGGTCTTGCTCGGCGGAAAATCGTCGCCGAGGCTCATTCCCGGTCCAAACAGAGGATGGACGAGCATGAAAGTTCCAGCCCGATAGTAGATATCTTGCACAAGCAGGCTAGAATGACTGCAACCAAAGGCGAAGAAACGATGACCTGAAACCGTGGCCTCGGCGATCAGTTCTGCGGCGCATTCCATGTTGTCAAGCTGAGCGACGCCAATCGTCGTAAGCCGTTCCCTTACCTGCTCCAAATATCGTTCAATCACGCGAATATCCCTCCTCGGTTATTCCAGTTCATGAGCAAGATATTGGAGCGCCTTGGTGCGATTTCGCTCGGGCGCTCCGGGAAGATTCATACTTTCCAGCACCCTCGGTGTGGCCCCCGACCCCACCTGTCGCTCCACGACCTCGGCGCAGAGCATCCACATCAAGATCGCCGCACTGATGCCCGTGGTGGGACCCACACGATCGCCGAACCCGGAAATAGAGAGTGCGGCATCGCCCACGGTGCAAGCATTATCAATTACGATCTCCGAAAAATCGATAAGTTTTTTCCCCGAAGAATGCTGCGCCGGAACAAAGGCCGAGTATTCCCGCGAGGTCAGCCCGATGATCCGTATGCCCCGAGTTTTAAGTTGCAACGCCACTTCCACCGGCAACACTCGGGCTCCCGTAACCGATGCCACAATCACGACGTCACCGGGATGCACATCGGCTTGCTTAAGGGCATAGGCAACGTAGCCGCGGACTTCCTCTTCGGTCGCTCCGGGCCGTGAACGCGGCGCCTCATGGGCGATGGTATGGTCGATATGCAAATCGAAGGTTAGCGGGGTCATGGCAATGAGGCCGCCCGCACGATTGACCAATTCCCGCTGAAGCATGTGACCGGTGTCATAGATATAAAGGCGATGGCCTTTAGCCAAGGCGTGTACTACCAGGTCAGCGGCCCGTTGAATGGGATCCGATTGACTGACCACCATCGGTTGCAAGATGGCCTGCAAGGCCGTCCAGTAACGCATCCCCGCGGTTTCCCCCATAGATTGCATCTCCTATACAAAAGACGTTTTCATCGCGCCCAGCCATGAAGACTAACCCATGCGGCAGCCGAGCACTCAGTAGCCCCTCTGGGCAAACCTGTTTTGCGCCTGGCGCAGGCGCTTAGGGCCGTCGGGATAGTTGACACTGCGAAACACCGTGGGAGTCACCCCGCTTTCGATCAGAGCTTTCGCCAGTTCTGCCTCTAACGACCACATGACCACGGCGGCCATCACCCCCGAGGTCGGGCCCAGCTTCTCCTCCAACCCTTCTAGGGCTAATGCCCCGTCGCCAGCCTCCGTCTGCATATCAATCACGTCCTCGGTCACTTGATACAACAGCTTGCCACTGGCATGGAGCGGAGGAAGGGCCTTGGCGTAGCTCACAGCCGTTAAGGCGATGGTATGGATGCCACGGTCTTGGGCCGCTAATGCCAATTCGACGACAAAGGCGCTTCGGCCGGAGACCGAGCCGATGATTAGGTGGTCGTCAGCCCCCATCGAGGAGTGGGCCACGGCGTAGCGAGCCAGAGTGGTGTCCATCTCGAGATCGATGGACGAGGAATCGAGACCCTCATGCTTCTCCGCCTTTCGCACTACCTGGTTGGTGACCGAAGGCCTCGAAATATCGAGACGGGCAACGAGCGCCAGTCCCCCGGCTCGGTTAAACAGCTCGTGATTCAACATGTGCCCGTTATCGTACACGTGCACCACCTTACCGACCTTGACGGACTGGGCCAGTTGGATACCCAATGCTTGGATATGGGGCAGCTCTTGGGTCTCCAACCTCTGCATTAAGCTCCGCACGGCGCTCAAATAGGCCAAACCACTCATGTCTTCTCCTCCCGACTCCGGGCTAAGTCAACACCCCGAAAAATTCCTGAGCCCCCGACCGGCCGACCACGGCGAGCGTACCCCCCCAGAGCAGGGGGATGGTGAAAGGCAAAAATATCCCCAGGCTGATGGTGACAACCAGCACGACGATCCAAAGCGCCGATCTGGTCGGATGGCATAATACCCCGAGCAGGGCCACACGCATGGCCTCCTCGGTAGCAAAGCCCATCGCCATGGCCGACCAGGCATAACAGGCCCAGACGGTTACCAGCCCCTCCAATGCGGCGAAAAGACCCAAAACGGCTCGGACGTCCGGGTAGTGCGCGTGTGTACTCAAGGCCAGTTCGAGTCCGGTGATGGCGAGACATGAACCAACAATAAGGATCTTCGACATTCGGACGATGGTATCGAGATAACCTGCTCCGACAGGGGATTCG
>JAKAAL010000806.1 GCA_021802375.1 Bacillota bacterium
TCCGGATCTCGGGTCGGAGGGAGTTGGCTTAAAGGAATCATTTCCCCACGATTGGCCTCGTCAATGGCCTGCCGTGCGAGCAGATCAAACGGATTGTCCGCACGAATCACCCGTAAAGCGCCGGCATCCATTTCCACAAAGCACACGTCGCCTGGTTCCAGGTGTAAAGTGTGACGCAAGGCCTGGGGAAGTTGAATACGACCTTTGTCATCGATCCGAATGGCCAAGGGTTTGCTCATGGACGCTCCTCCTTTTTAAACGGTGGGAAAATCCCACTCTCATTGAAGATACCATAGCGAGTACGCAGGAAGCAAGCACGCAAAGTCGAGGATATCGGGGATCAGGGATCTTCACGAGGTCAATCGATACCCCTTCACTGCAGAGTGCAGAGGTAAATCACTTCAACACAATGACCCAAGCAAAATGTCCAAATAGCGTCTATGATCCTCCGAGTGATCGGTCACACTATGCGGTTTGGGACCCTAATCGCACATGTTTGGACCCCGATCCTGACGTCCGGTTAGGGTATACCCCAAGATGACAATTTCAGAGGTGTAACCAGCCGAGTGGGTATGGCGTTTTACCTAGTGATTATTCCAACGACGGGATCGAGTTTCACGATGATGGTCACTACGGGGAGGGAAGGATGTTGCAGAAGTATCGGTTTGTCCATTTGCGCTCCATTCTGGCAACCGGAAGCCTTCTAAGCACGGGAATCCTACTGGCGGCATTCCATATTCCAATCGAGACGCCCCAACCGACGGCGTTGATCCATCCAGCCCGGTGGGCCATGCCGAAGTTGATGCACACCGTCTTCACCGACGTGTCGAAGACCACACGTTTTCCGGTACTTTTGCCCAAAGAAATTCCTACCCCACCGGTACAATCCGGTGGACCTTTCCCGGATATTCAACATTATTGGGTGGCGACACAGGCGAACGCCACCCACTATACCGTAGTCATCGACACCTGGCCCGACAATCTTGACGGCAAACATCAATGGGTCCAACGCAACCATCTGACGAGTATCCCAGCGACCAGTGCCATCCCCACCGCCCCCGGTTCAACGCGACCGTGGCTTTCATTCATCGCTGCGAGATTTTTCACAAAGTCCATACAGGCCGCAGGGTTATCCGTACCTAAGGTAGCGGCACAGCGATTCGAACGCCTTTCTGGATGGCGGGTAGGCCTCTATACGGGTCGAACACGGTCGGCTGCGTCCTATATCATAGCCCGACACAATGGGTGGAGGATTCAGGTCGAGTCGTTTGGCGCAGCTAACCGATCTTTGAAACAGATAACGACTTATTTCCCTCAGTTGGCGGCGGCCTGGCAAGTCAATCGACCGCCGTATGCTCATGGAACGTATACAGTACTAGTTTCTGGGGGTTCGCTACGTGATTTGGCGACAGCGCGCTGGCACACAGCGAACGGTTACTACGTTCTGACGTCCTCTAGCTATGGTCAGGGAGTGCTGTGGGCACTACACCGCATCACCTCATAAGGAGTTTCACGCACATTCCGATGGGAGTCGTGTGAATCCGTCAGAGACCACCGTTAATAGCCGGATTCCGATGCGTTCAGGGCATTGTTATGCGTTGCATCATAACTCTCGGGTGCCGTGGACTTGCCACAATTGATAAAGTTTTCCCCACTATAGCCTTCCCATTGGCTAAAGGAGGTGGCTACGTGATAACTGATACCAAGATTTGTCAACGCGGATTCGAGCTTGGTGGTGGCGGGTTTGCCGCAAGTTAGCACGACAATATCGCTACTCGCAGCCGAATGAGCAGCAAACTTCGCGTCTGGTGTCACCACAGCTTGAGTATAGCCGGAACTGTGCAATGCATAGTTAACAGCTAACCCGCTGAGATAATCATCGACTTCTCCGCTCACAATAACTAATTGTTTCCCGTTAGCGTTTCGACCTAACGGGCTCGTCCGTAAAGTAAAGGTGGTACCTTCACTCGGCGGGGTAATCTGTGACGTAGATCCTGAACATCCTCGGGCAATGGCGACAGTCGCGCTTGTATTCGGAGTGTCGCAATAGTACGCCGCACTATACCTATACTGAACACGGCGGTGGAATAATTTGCTCCGTAGGCTAATAGCACGGCACTTACGCCGTAACCGAACAAGTAAGGACAATTACTGTTACAACGTCCATTATACGTCGAAGCGTAATACGCTAATTGTTTCCACGCAGGGTAGTTACTCAGCGTACAGAGCGGTGCAGAGTATTGATGTTTGAGCCAGTACAAAGCAGCTGCTGCATTGAGCGAATTAATCGTTATGATGTCCGAAGTTGCCGGATACGATTTCCCTGTGGAATAGGTTACCCCGATCGCAGCTGCATTCGACGTCCAATACGTTTGGAATGCGTGAAAAGACCCAGAGGCCGTAGTCAGTTGCATGAAGTTGTCGTTGATGGGACCGCCTTCCAAGGTGGCCATCGCTTGTGGCAACGCGGAACGGATATCACAATGAGCCGCCGCCGCCACGAGAAAATCCTTCATGACATGATAGCTGCGAAAATAATACGCTGGCCAGTTAGTTTGCGACGGTTCTGCCGATGACTGCAAAGTGATTGGGTCCGACATCTTAAAACTCCTCCTTTTCAGGTCAACATCACGATTTTTTTGTGGCCTAGATGGATACGCTTCGCGAAGTAAATGTGCAGATCAGGATAGTCCCACCAAAAATGAATATCTTCCCCTAATGCGTCGGCATGAAATTGGTAGTCAAGCGGCTGGGGCAAATAGGCAAACCCTAGTCCCGCCATGCCGATCTCTGTGTAATCCGGAAGTCCCAGCACCTCTTCCGCAGTGTAATGCCGATTGAGATGAGGTTCTCGGCTCGTCATCAACACAGATTCACCATTCGCCATCTTGTAATTGGCCACGATACCTGCTTGATGAGTTTCGGCCCATCGGATCGCATCGACGATTAAAGGAGCCGTGCCTTCGGGAATCCAGATATCTGAGTCGACCCATAATATCCAAGCTTGGGTTTTCTCTGGCATCGCCGCCCGCAACTGTTGAATGATCGTGTTGCGACCCCTAGGAATGTTGGATGCTTCCGCTACGAGAAATTAAAGTGGACCCCGTTGTCAAGACAGTTTTTTAGCCCCTAAAGTGTGAGACTGTTCCCTCCCTTGTCTGTAGATTGTGTAACAATGTCTTTAAGGATTGGCTTGTG
>JAKAAL010000807.1 GCA_021802375.1 Bacillota bacterium
CGAGCAAGTGGAATCGCATCGAGCACCGCATGTTTTCGGCCATCAGTCTCAATTGGCGCGGACGCCCCCTCACTAGCCACGCCATCGTCGTGAAATTAATTGGGCATACGCGTACCAAGACCGGTCTAAAAATTCAGGCTGCGTTGGACACCAACGCCTATGCGACCGGAAAAACGATCGATAAGGAGGCCTTAGCCGCGTTGAACATTGAACGACCCGACGATCAAAATTCACAGTGGAACTACATTATCCGGCCCCATGTCAATGCCGATCACTCAGAGGTCGTAGGTTAAAATTTTATGGCTCCAAAGAATACGACCGAATCGATTAACGTGCTCGCGCATCGCTTTTTGTGGGAACCTGACGATATTGTGCTGACTACCGTGATGGAGCACCACGCCAATCTCTTGCCGTGGCGCCAGAAGGCCCGGGTGGAATATCTGCCACTAGACGCCCGTGGGGTGGTCGATGTCACGCAGTTGGCCGCACGATTGGAGCAGTATCAGTCCCGAGTGAAACTGGTGACGCTGTTGGGGGCCTCCAACGTCACCGGCTACACTCCCCCGATTCATGCAGTGGCCCGGATCGCGCACCAATATCATGCGGAGATTATGGTGGATGCTGCACAATTGGCTCCCCATGCCCCCATTCACATGTTATCCCCGGACGACCCTGAACATTTAGATTATGTGGTGTTGTCGGGACATAAAATGTATGCGCCCTTTGGGGCCGGGCTCTTAGTGGGTCCGCGCCATCGTTTTAGCCAGGGTGCGCCTTTCATCGAGGGGGGTGGAGCGGTTAAGTTTGTGACGCGGGACACGGTCGAATGGGATGACCCGCCCGCCCGAGAAGAGGCGGGGTCGCCGAATGTGATTGGGGCGGTGGCCATGGCGACGGCGGCCAAAACCTTGATGGCGATGGGCATGGACAACCTCGAAACTCACGAACGGATGCTGGATCACTATTTAGTCGAGAAACTCCGGGCGATTCCGGGCTTAAGGATCTTAGGCAATCCCGAAGCGATGCATGCCGACCGGATCGGCGTGGTGTCGTTTGTCATCGAGCGAGTGCCCGCCATGTTGGTCGCCGCAATCCTCGGATACGAATGGGGAATAGGGGTACGCGCGGGGTGTTTTTGTGCCCATCCGTACTTGCGACAATTGTTGCACATTTCGGATCGCGACGCCGATCGCATTCGGCAAGAACTCCGCGACGATGATGGACGCCACGTTCCGGCAGCGGTCCGAATCAGCCTAGGGTTCTACAATACGATCCCGGAGGTGGACCGCGTCGTCGTAGCCTTGACACGAATTGCGCGACAAGGGAACCGAGGAGACTATGTGCGGAATGCCCAAACATCGGAATACGAGCCGCGGGGGATCGTCGAGGACTACGACTGGGCATTCCAATTCTAGCGAGGGGGAGGATGGCTCACCTGATGGGGCCGCTCTACAAAATAACTTAATCATTTAATGACTGGGGAACGATAACGTAATTCCATTCCCCGTGAAAGTTCTTTAGCACCCAATTGAGCTTGGCCAACGTGTGGGTATCGACGGGCTGACCCGTAGGGATACGCAGTCACGTCCAGTTCCGCTTACACCGTTAAGCCTGTTCTCGTACGCGTATTCCCAATGTATTCGACCAACTACCAACGACCAACGTTTCAATCGTGCCTAAGGGCATGGGATCCGACCACGAATATCAGTAAGCGAATTCTCCGATAGCAGTCACTTCATAGGAGCCATCTGCGGGTCGTTTGTCGTCACCGCCAGCATCCAAGGGGACACGTCCGGCCGTGAGGGCATTGAGTTGACGCCGCAGCGCGACGTCTGAAGGTCTCGGGAAGAAGGGATCTGCTTTCTGTGCTGTATATGGTTGCTGCCATCGGTCCTAGTCCCACCAGTATTCGCTGTATAGCTCACAATTCAAGGCGAATCGGGCGATACCTTCGCCTTGAAGAGAAAGTACGTTTCCTGCACATAGTGGGATCGAGAGCAGTTTTATGGGTGACGATTATGACGACAGGTCATCGACGGTGTGCTTCACGCCGTCTAGCCATTTTTGGTTCTTAGGCGAGCGACTGCCAGACAGCATGGCGGAAAGGACGTGATGATTTCCAAGACATCCTGAGCCAGTTCCTCCTCAAACGTCTTGTCTGCGCCGTGATTGTGACTGACCAGTTCGACTAAAGCCCCTACCAAGAGAACACGTCTGGTTGACTCGCGTACCTTCTAATGGATAACCGTCATTGGACGCGAAAGATCCCTGACATCCCATGATGGGCATGGCCCGGTACGGGGCAGATATAGTGGAAGGTGCCGGTCGTATTCGCGATAAACGTAGTACTTAGGAAAGCAAATGTGCCGTGATACTCCGGTAGCAGAGGGTGCACAAAACTGCCCGCAAAGGCGGTGCGCCCCTGCCGCATCGCTTCCCAGGCAAACGGCGGCTGAGCCGTTGTCACTTCGAATCCATGCATGTATCCGGAATCTGCGTTGACAAGCGTGACAGTGACAGTGGCATGGGTCGGAACAATGACAGTCGGGTTAATCCTACCATCGACTTCCCATTGCAACCCAGGTCGGTGGAGGGCGGTGGGAGACGCCAGAACGACAATCGTAACGGGTGATGCGGTATAGGTGAGAGAATTGGTGGCTCGGCTCACGGCCACACCCCGTTCGCCTGATTTGACCAGAGCTGCAAGACGCGTCGCGGTTATACGCGAGGTTCCCATGCCAGTGGATCGCATGCCGGACTGCATGGAGCCCACGTAACCTCCCAAGGCTTGCGATGGAGCGTGCCGACTCTGGGTGGACGACCGGTCGAAGGAGATAGGCCCACCGTGGCCCGTAGCCCATGCGACGCCCAAACCGCCGATGATGACTGCGAAGCCACCCACTAACCAACCCTTATACCCGGTCCGCATGGGAATCGCCTCCTTTAGGAATGTCCTACTAGTCTGGAATAAAAGTGGCCTAATTATCCTGATGGACTGTATTAAAGCAATCCCGTCCAAGGGAGGTGGTGCGTGTTGCCGCGATGGAGATATTGATGCTCTGGTGAATCTATGGCTCGGCTCATTGAGGTTGTCCCAGACTTCGTAGATTTTGATTCCTTACACTTTCGCGGATTTGCAGGTCCCCGGAGCACCGTCCTCAAACTGTTCCACGCGTTCGCAACAGCACAGAGAGAT
>JAKAAL010000808.1 GCA_021802375.1 Bacillota bacterium
AAATATGAATCTCATCGGCAAACTGACACAAGAACACCAAGATTATGTACTCCAATTAACGGCATTGGCTGAAACCATCAAAGGAATTCGTATCAATGGTCGTAGAGATATTTCCATCGAAACCATGGACAGGCTTTTGAAGGCACTGACCACGGAATTAGACGCACATGCTCAGCGCGCAGAAGATTTTTCCTAAAGTATTGAACCGTTCACCTGACAGCCCGGTTTCCGTGAGGGTAGAAGAACACCGAGTCAGTCGCACGGCTAGCCGAGCTTCCCAACAGTATTACCGAATTTGGCGCAACGGTGATGATGAGGAGATGAGGCATTTGACGTAAGCATGGCACAGACTTACGGGGAGCATTCTCAACGCATATGAAAAAAGACAATCTGTTTGGGTTTCCGTTCACCAAACGTGTACTTACGGCAGATGAAATTGACCATCTTTGATGAGGATCAAAAGCCATCACCCCAACGAGAAGAGAGATCTAATCCCGCTTAACCCAAACCAAGAATCTCGATGCGGAGATAGTAGACCCTAACTGCTCGATAGACGATTTAACCGCTGCGATTAGGCCTGTTCGCGGCGGTTTGCCTTCGGGGCAGACATTTGCATGGGGATCTTTTCGTTGATGGTCCATGGCAACCAGTCATCCAGAAACGTATAGGCTACCGGAATAATGCCGAGAGTTAGCACTGTCGATGAGAGCAGGCCGCCGATGACCGCAATGGCCATCGCCTGATGATCCTGGGCTCCAGAACCAATGCCGACAGCTAGAGGAATCATGGCCATGATCATTGTTAGCGAGGTCATCAAGATCGGTCTCAACCGTGTTCGCCCCGCTTCAATCAATGCCGATTCGCGGTCCTGCCCCCGCTTGCGCAGAGTTTGGGTATAGTCGACTAATAAAATAGCATTCTTGGTAACGATCCCCATCAGCATAATCAAACCAACAATCGAAAAAATATTGATTGTTTGACCAGTGAAGGCCAAAGCCGTCACGGCCCCAAAAGCGGATAAAGGGACTGAGACCATGATGGCCAACGGCAGCACTAGCGATTCGTAGAGCGCTGCCATGAGCATGTATACCAGAAGAATCGACAGTCCCAAAGCCTTGAAAAGCGGTTCGAATGCTGTCTTTTGCTGATGCACCTGCCCCCCGTAGACCACTTCATAACCTGAAGGCATCGGTATGTTGTTAATAGCCGCTTTTATGGATTGAGTGGCTGATCCTAACGTTCCAGGCTGGCTCAGCCCAGCCGAAATGGTATCGGCATATAGTCGATTTTGTTGTTGAATGGCGGTAGCTGTGAAGGATGGCACCAGGTGCGCCACGGTGGACACCGACACTGCGCCTTCGGCCGTAGAAGGAACCGGGGCTGATAAAAGATTGCCTAAGTTCGAGCCTTGAGTCTGTAAAAGAATATTTGAAGGAGTGCTGCCCGCCCTCGGTTGATAGGTGGAAATTGCCAGCCCCTGGGTTTCGGTCTGAATCGTCTTCACCACATCTTGAACCGATACTCCGAGCTTTTGCGCAGCTTGGTGAGATATCCTCACCCGGAGTTGGGGAAAGGCTACTGGTGAATCATTAATGACTTGCTTCAACGACCTCAGTCCTGCCATTTTCTTAGCAACAGCTGAGGCAAGATTCTGGACCGTGGAAAGCTTTGGTCCCAGCACGCGGACGGCTATCGGCTGGCCAATCCCGGGAGTCAGAGGATTGGCCGTTACGGTTGTTGCCGTTAAATTAGGAATATTCGCGGCATACTGGTCACTCTGGTTTTCTATGCGAGTGATGACACTCTCCCTTCCGGAACCAGTCAACTGCACGCTTAGCTGGCCCACATTGGACGCGACACTTGAACCGGCCGTGGCAAAAACGGAGTCGACGCCAGAAATTCTTCGAATGTTCTGGGAAAGTTTCTTGATATCCCCTTGGGTTGTGTTAAGGGGTGTTCCGGGTGGAAGGGTGAGGTTCATGGTAAAGAGACCGGTATTCTCTGGGGGAATAAAGGTGGTGTGAATAAGACCCAAGGGAAAGTATGACGCTGTTATCCCTATTGTGGCGATAACCGTTAGCACCGCAATCCAGCGGTGGTGAAGCAGAGCGTGCAAAGTCTTGGCATAAACGTTTCTCACGGAGTTAAATGTCTGGTCCAATTGGGTAGCCCATCTGGGCTCCGCACTGTGGTTTCCCCATCTTGCCGCCAAGAGCGGTGTCAGTGTAAACGACACCAGCAAGGAAAATAAGGTGGCACTAACGATGGTTAATCCAAACTCGCGAAACATCGCACCGACGTTACCGCTCACGAGTGCCAGCGGCAGATATACGACGACATCGGTTAAGGTAATGGCTACCGCCGCCGCCCCAATTTCCATGCGTCCATCAAAAGCTGCATTCCACGGCGTTTTACCCAGTGACTGATGGCGGTGAATGTTTTCCAAAACAACTACGGCATCATCGACTAAAAACCCAATCAGAAGAGACAACGCCATAAGCGAGATCAGGTCCAGGCTAAAGCCCAGCACCCACATCACTCCCCTGGGAATTTTAAACGCCTTGGTAGGGCTCACCACGCAGGTATCGGCAAATCTACCCTTATCCCAGGTGATGCCTGAGGCACCAACGTTTTTAACTCTGGGACAACGTGCCACGATCGATGTGCCTGACCAATCAGCCCCGGGATGTCGTCGTTCCGACTTCGGCCTCGTTCTGGGGGAATCGGGCGGTAACACTGTGTTCAATCATGGCCTGATAAACAAAAGGGCCGTGCGCCTCTTGCTTCCCACCAGGAATCAGGCCATCATCTCATCTCTCACGCCCAGTACAGCAATTGATTTTTCAGCCAATCAGGAACTAACGGCTGGGACGCGTTTTCGGGTTATCGAGAGGAGATAGCAAAGGGGACAATCAATGAATCTGACATACTGGTCCATGAAACGGCCTTTGACCATCGTAATGATATTTCTCGCTGTGATCCTGCTGGGTGTGGATGGTTACTTGCATTTGCCCGTGCGCCGGTTTCCCCAGGTCAGCATTCCTGTCGCGCAAGTGGTGGTGAATGACCCTGGCACCTCTCCCTCCGGAGTGATGAATACGGTCTCTAATCCTTTAGAGAATCAACTCGCCACGATCTCCGGGCTCTATACCATCAAGGCCACATCTTTAGCGGGGCAATCCAAGAACCGCC
>JAKAAL010000809.1 GCA_021802375.1 Bacillota bacterium
AGCCGGGGCCCGTTCTCCCAAAGCGGTGGAGGAACCAGGTGATCTCTTGGGTGCCGTAGAAGAATATTTCTATCGGTTCCATCGGCAGATGTTTAGCCAATTGGTCGACCCATTGATCTTCCGGACGCAGCCAATGTCGTCGGTGGGATTGGGTAAAGCGATTAAACAGGACGGGATGTCGATAGTCGAGATAGCACCGCATCATGATTTCTTTTTGGTCGGCGAATTCTAGGATCGAACGGGCATCCGCCATGGCAACTGGGCGTCGATGCCACTCCTGGGCGCTGGCAGTATCAAAAACGTACGCTCCGTTATGGGCAATGATGGGGCCAGTGACGCCAAGATCGCGTTGAGCTTTCAGCGCAGTCCGCCAACTCCGTCCCGTCGCCAAGACGATGACCAAGCCCTGTTGCCAGAGCGTGTGCAAGAGACGACCACTGCGCCGAGACACCCTGGCGTCATCTGTAAACAGCGTACCATCCAGATCACAGGCGATGACCCGAATCATTCTGAGAACTCCTCCTCTCGTCATGTATGGGGCAGGGATTATCCCGGTTTAGGCGAATACCTTTTTAAAACTTTCGTGCCATCAGCATTCTAAGGGAGGACTCGCCATGTCATCACCCGTCATTTTCGTGGGGGCTTATGCCCGCCTGGTTGAGGAGACGGAGCGTTGGTTGGCCAATCCGTCGGGGGCCAAGGCAGGAGCAAAACGCTTGGTCTTGGTGCCTTCGTCAGAGGCGGCAGCGAGGTGGTCCGAGAGCACACGGTGGGAAGGCGAAGTCTTAGCGGTCCAAGACTTCGCGAAGGGGCTCCTTCCCTCGGGCCTCGCAGCGCCGCCTAGAAATTTGAGCCGAATTTTGGAAGCGAATCTCCCCGCTGATCTAAGGCAAGCGATTCACCCGCAACCGATTCCGGGGTTACATCTTAACGCTGTGGAAACGATTCTACAATGTCGAGATCTTGGCATTTCTCCCGAAGACTTGGGTTCGATCCAAGAATTTTGGACTTTTCTGGGGCGCTTTGTCCAAAGCACGATTCCGGATCATATCGTCGATGGTCTGAGAGTCTATCAATATGCGAAACGCGCGTTGTTGACTACTTCTTTGCCTTATCACGCGATCTTGGTGGACCAGGCGGGTCTCATGCCGGGCGCATCGATAGACTTCTTGGCGGCGTTGTCTTGCCGTGTGCCGATGACCGTGACCATTGAGCCACGGCCGGGTATCGGCTATCGTCTGGCTTGTTGGCAGCAGGTCCACCCCCAGTGGGTGAGACTGGCGCCGATGCTGGTCGTTAATGAGGTTATGGTGGCGTCGGTGCCCCGTCAAGCCATGGCCGAAGGGGCACTGGCTGCCATGGAGGCGCTGAATTTTGATGGTCCCGTCGATGTCGTCAACGATGCGTCTGGCTATGGAGAAGATGCTTTTCGTCGTTTGGGCGCTGGTCTTGGGCCAGAAATTGCTCAAGGCCGGCGCTGGCAGCAGTTCTACCAGGTGAGCCAGGGACAGGCGGGGCGCGCCGAAACCATTCGCTGGCTCGAGAGCTTAGGCGGGAGGCTCGATGGCGATAGCCGGCGGCGGCTTTGGCGTGAAGGCAGAACCTGGCGCCACGATTTGGACCGGATTGGCGATCAAGAACGTCCGCTAAAGTGGGCTCGGGATTGGGGAAAGCGGGCAAATGCGGCCCGATCTCTGACCGAATTAGCTTTCTTGGTGGAAGAGGCGTGGGACTATCAGTTTACGGATCCCATGCCTTGGCTCAATGAAATACAATCCTGGCGGGCCCTGGATCATGACACTCTTCAACTCCCCCCCGCCTTGATCAGACCGTTGCTGGAGGATCTCCAGACGACGTCTAAACCAGCGCTACCAGAGCGGGTCAGCGGCAATCTGCATTTGGTGGCGTCAGAACTGGTGGCAGCGGCTCCTCATCTGTTGAGTGTGCATTGGTTTGGCGGCAAATCCGATGCGATCGATCAAGAACCGGGGGCAGCGCTATTGCCGCGTGCTGCCCGCCTTCGGTGGGACTTGGAACGGCCCCGGGAAAGGATCCGTCGGTTTGCTTTTGAAAATGCGGCATCTCGCAGCCATCGAACGCTTTACGTCGTCGCCAGCGATGAACAGGCGAGATTTCGTAGGCTGATGGGGCCCCTGAAATTCGAATTCTTTGAGCCCATTACACGGCAATTCAGCATACCTCAAGCGACCTCGCGTTTTGCTGCACCCGAGGCTTGGTATCGATCCCATCGCCAGAGCCCACTATGGGATGCATGGAGTGGGCAGGGGCGAACTCGCGAGGCGGAGATATTCGCCAGTCCATCTCGAATCGAACGTTACGGGAATTGTCCGTTAGCCTATTTTTATCAAAGTATCTTGGATACGGGGGAGCCCGATTTGGATGAACAGGCCATTTTCCCCACGCGCGCATTGATTGGGCGTTGGGCGCATGCCACGCTTGAAATGTTGGGCGACCGGGTGGCGCTCTCTCGCCTGGATCCAAGATCGATTAGGGCGGCGGTGGCTCGGGCGCTCGATGAGGTGTTGGTTGCCCTATCGCCAGCCGCCACCGCCTCCAAGGTTGCGGTGGAAGCCACGCAAGATGCCCTGATTGGGGAACTGTCACAGGCCATTTATGTCCACCGGGAATTGTGGCAAAGTGAGCGGCATTCTAGCCGGGAGCAATCCATGCAATGGGGGTTTGGTGGCATTCAGTGGCATGGGCGGGTGGACCGATTGGATGAAGGGGAAGGGGCTGCGAGGTTGATCGATTACAAGACCGGGTTGATGAAAGACCCTAACCAAATTCAGCCCGATAATTTGCAATTGGCCATTTATCGCGAAGGCGTGGCGCAAAGGCTTCACGTGCCTGCCGACCAGATTAAGGCGATGTTGATTGGAGTGAGTGTGCGCAACCAATTTCGTAAATTTCTGCTGGTCCGAGCCCCCGATCTGGCAGATGTGGTGGCAGGCATTGCCGTCCTGATCCAACAGGGAAGATTTCATCCGCTGCCTCTAGGCACGGACGCTCCGTGCCGCACCTGCGCCTATCGTCGCGCCTGCCCGGATCAGATAGCTAAAGAGGCTCGACACAAGTGGACCCATGACCAGACAACGATGCGGACTCTTTGGATGAAGGACGATGAAAATGATCGTGAGTGATGAGGCGAATCGCGAGCGTATTGCGTCTTG
>JAKAAL010000810.1 GCA_021802375.1 Bacillota bacterium
CTCGAACAGGCGACGTTGGCGCCATAAAGCATCATGAATAACGAAAAAATCCCAATCACTATTCATTTGGGCTCGACCGGTCACCCGAGATCCGGTCCACAGCACCCCTTCTAAATGCGATCCAAACTCGTCTTGCATGATCCTCGCCACATACGTGACAGGCGCTGGGAACTGTTCCATCCTCATCCTCCTAAAAAGTATGTCTAGGGCGAGATCTACATTGCGGCCCGATTTATTTTAATCCGGTTAGGTCCCTCCTACCGTATCTCCTAATTATCGTTAGATTGGGTATTTGTTTTGGGGGCCATCCTAGCCTAATATATCGTAGTTTCACGATATATTCACCATCGCGCTTAGCGAACAAAGCCCAAGCATTACAACCCACGATCCCTTCACTCAAGGCATAAATCCTACCCGCGGGTCCTTAAAATCGCGGGCTCGGGGACATGGGCTTCTATGCTTATGGTTGAACCGAACGGAGGCTCCCCAATTAAACCGGGCAGCCTCCGTACCACATCGCGCTTGAACGTCGTTGGTCTTTCAAAGATTGGGTTCTAGATTATCCCTGATTCCAAATAGCCAGACTCTTTGCCAATTGGTTTACGTCCGGAGTGCCTAAACCGGTCACTGGATTCCACCCAGGCGCGGCATGATAGTACCAGTTATTGCCCTGGGTCACAGAATGGAATCCCCCATTCTTGGCTGTCCCATAGAGCGCGGCATTAATCAAGCCTTGGGGCCCGTTCAAGTATTGATCGAGGAGCGCCACAATACCGGCCCATTGAGGAGCGGCAAATGACGTACCGCCCCAGCCATTGGTCCACCCTTGGCTCGCAGTGGTGTACACGGAGTTGGTGTCATAGATGGCGTATCCGGTAAAGGGATCCGCGTTTAATGCGACATCCGGAACCCCGCGGGCCCCGCTATTCCCGGTTCCAGTCTGCCACCAGCTATAAAGACTACTCGCGTTAGCCGGAGAGGTAGAGGTCCATAAGGCACTATAGCCGCCCGTAGATCCTACCGGATAAATATCCCGACGCCATTGGGACTCGGTGTGCACCCCAAAGTTCGCGTAATAGGGCAACAGGTACTGCCATCCCCAGCCCTGCTCTCCGGTCATAGAGATGGTGCCTCCGGGAACGGGGATGACCCCAGTTTGCGAAGAGCCAGGCGTGATCGGGTTGGCATTCGGCGCCGACGAGACCATAGGCAACGTGGTACCGCCTGCAGCCAAAATATCCGGACTCGAGGCCGGCGTATCCACCGCAAGATTTTTGTCGGTGGGATAGCCGTCATATGCGCCGCTGTCTCCGGACGCAGCCATCATGGTCATTCCCTCTGCCGCTCCTTGCATAAACGCCTGATTGAGAAGGTAGGCGTAGGAGAACGGTACAAAAAACTCGGCTTCGCCCCAGCTTGTCGTCATCACTTGGACCTTATCCTGGGTTGCGACGGCATCATACAGATCAATAAAACCGGGATTGGTGTTCGGCGCTTCATAGACCACAATATTTGCGCCGGGAGCCATGGCCCCAGATCGTTCCACGTCAAGGCTCGTCTCCGAGCCACCAAGGCCCTTACCTGATGCCGTCGTGCTTTGGCCATCCACGCCTACTTCGGCTACGGTTCCAGTGCGATGAATGCCGTAATACTTCCAAAAGAAGGCGGCATCCTTCGGCACAAATGGGGCTAAAGTGGCCACCCCGATGGTCACCCCCTTGCCGGTGATCCCCTTTTTCAAAAGCGGGGACGCCTGGTAAGCCTGAGCCATTTGCTGCGGAGAGTAGCCTACGGGTCCGCCTTGGCTATTTAGGTTGGAAACGTTTTGCTGTTGCTGCACTTGGGAGCTTAGCGCATTATAAGTGGTCATGCCTGCTACGCCAGACACTAGGGATTGCAGGTCGTACGTGCTTCCAGCGTATGTATACGATGTGGGTAACGATGGGTTTTGATCATTCGCGATGAAAGACTTGCCTCCTGATGTATAGTTATTCATCGAGACACTAAAGGCTTTCTCCACATTACCGACGCTACCGCTCACGTTCACCCCCAACGGATATTGTACCGGCTGCCCATTCGCGATGACCGGGACGATATGGTATTGCGCCAAATAGTTCAGCAAGGCATTAACCTGGTTTGACGACGGTGCATAGGTGGATTGGAATGCAGCGGCCGTCAAGAACTTATGGAAATAGGCGTTGCCCGGTGTCTCTGTGTCTCGGATATAACCGGCTAGAGTCGGCATGTGGTTGGGCACTCGAAAGTTAAATCCCACAAAGAGCGTCACCTCGGCCGAGGTACTCGCCGCCCCTTTAATTGTGGAATTTGCCAACAATGCATGCGCGACGTTACCTTTTAATTGCCCATATTGGCTGGCCATCGCAGAGCCCGAGCTGAGTATGATCGGTGTGACCAAAAGCGCTGTGGTACTAGCTATAGCCCATACTCGTTTCATCTTATCGATCCTCCTCTTCCCCGATGGACGGAGTATTTCTCCATCAATTCAGAATTCGTTACTTACCAAATAAATCCTGCTTCCGCCGAGATGAAATTCGAAAATAGATATCCGCCGAAAGAGAGACCCGGGCAGGAGCCGTTAGGCTCCACCGGGTCGAATCATGATGCCCGATTGGTATCGCATTGTGAGTACATTTAAGACGGGTTCGGGACGATAATGCTCCCAGCCTGAACCCGATCGTCACCACGAATCACGCTTGCCATGCCCTCACCGCCTGCTAGAAAATATCTGAATTGGAACGTACGTTTCCTCATGCGTCCCGATAGGTTCTTGCACACGACGCCGAGACCATCGGGACTACAATACCGACTCCAATACCGCCCTATTCAATCTCGGCGACATACCGGCGGATTTCGTGACGCAATAAGACATCCTCCCCACCGGGTAATAATGGCAAGGCACCAACCCCTACGGAATCAATACTTTTGTAGAACCGATGTTGCTTCCACATGCTTACATACTGGTTCGGCAAGGGAAATAACACGATCGCCCGATCAACCAGGCGGTGATGAGGCGCGGCACGCATAACAATCGCATCATGATATTGATGCATTCTGTTTATGGTGTCGACGGGTGGTATGGGGCTGTCTCTTCCATAATTTTCGAGTACCCGATCGTCTAACTCAAATCGATATTTCGCATCAAACACAACCAAGGAGTCTCTGCCCTGT
>JAKAAL010000811.1 GCA_021802375.1 Bacillota bacterium
CATGATTGTGACCGGAGCCCCTATCGAACATCTTCCCTTTGAAGCGGTGGGCTACTGGTCGGAATTTCAGGGGATCATGAATTGGCGAAAAAGCCACGTGACCTCAACCCTGTTCGTTTGTTGGGCGGCCATGGCTGGCCTTTACCACGACTTCGGCGTGCCAAAACATGCTTTACCCACAAAGCTCTTTGGAGTATTCGAACATGAGGTGACGGCCCAAAGGAAGTTGGTGAGAGGCTTTGACGACCGTTTTCTGGTTCCCCATTCGCGAAACGCCGAACTTCGTTTGCGTGACCTGGAAGCGGTCAAGGAATTGGAAGTGTTGTCCGTCTCGGATGAGGCGGGGGTCTATATGGTGGCGACCAAAGACGGACGGCAGATTTACGTGACGGGCCATCCCGAGTATGAGGTCACTACCCTATATGAGGAATACCGCCGGGACGTAAGTCGGGGCCTTGCGGCCTCCCTGCCCGCCCACTATTTTCCTAACGAGGACCCGGCCAGCCAACCGCGCTACTCGTGGAGATCCCATGCCAGCCTCTTGGTTTCAAATTGGCTAAACTATTATGTGTATCAAGAAACCCCCTACCAACTGGGTGCGCGATGATGTTTATTGATCGAGGCCGGACCCTCTGATGCCCGTCTTACATGCAGACTTTGAAAGCTGATCGCAAGTTGGGCTGAGGCTTTGACGACATCTGTACGAAAACGGCGGCCAAGCACGTTGAGGCATCATGCCAGGAAGGTGGACTCACTATGAGAACGAAAGACCTGACCCATCTAAATTCGGCGGGCCGGGTGCATATGATCGACGTGTCGGAAAAAACCGATACTGAGCGCCGCGCCTCGGCCGAAGGCCGGTTGTTCGCTTCTCCCGAGGTGCTTCACACGGTTTTGACGGGGACGGCGGTGAAAGGAGACGTGCTCGCGGTAACACGGATCGCAGCGATTATGGCGGCAAAGCGAACGGCCGAGTGGATTCCCTTGTGCCACCCTATCTCCCTTTCCGGAATCGACGTAGCCATTGAGCTTGAAGCCGATGCCATTCGGGTGGTGACCGAAGTGGCCACGACGGCAGCGACGGGCGTTGAAATGGAGGCCTTGACCGGGGTTAACGCGGCTCTCTTGACGCTATACGACATGTTGAAGAGCGTCGATCGAGGCATGCATTTAGGCGGAATTCGTCTGCTTAGTAAGTCGGGAGGACGAAGCGGATCCTATCGGGCCCCCGGGGATGGGTTGAGAGGAGAAGAATAAGGTGTACTTCGGGGTGCTAACCATTAGCGATAGCGTGTCTCAAGGAACGCGGGTCGACACGGCAGGAAACTGGCTATGCGAACACTGTGCGCTCATAGGCATGGTGGAGAGGAAATGGGTCGCCGACGAAGTGGACCACATTGTAGCGGCACTGCAAACGTGGGTGGACCAAGGTGTCGAAATCATCCTCACTACCGGCGGTACGGGACTTGGTCCGCGTGATGTCACCCCGGAGGCGACGCGCCTGGTTCTACATAAGGAGGTCCCGGGCATCGCAGAGGCTCTGCGGCAGGCTTCATTGGCATACACACCCTATGCGATGTTATCCCGGGGTCTTGCCGGCATTTCAGGCGCCACCTTGATTGTCAATCTTCCTGGTTCTCCCAGGGCGGTAGAGCAACTCTACCCTCTGTTAGAGCCCATCTTTGCCCATGCCCGTAGCCTGTTGGCGGGTCAGACAAGTCATGAAAAATGACGTATGGTAAAGTTAACCGAAGAAAAATCGCAATTTCCCGTGATAACCAGCGATATCCAGGATTCTCCTTGACAGAGAATAATTTGACTCGGATTGGAGTTATGGGTACACTCACTGGTGAATGGTTGGCACTCACCAACAACGAGTGCTAACACAAGGAAATGTTGGTGGAAAGGGGCGTCGATGGTTCATGGATGTGCGTCCATTAGCGGATAATGTCGTGGTCGAAGTGCTGAATCAAGAGACTACGGTGGCTGGCATCGTATTGCCGGACACGGCCAAAGATCAACTCCAAAAGGCCCGCGTGGTAGCGGTGGGTAGCGGGCATCTCTTGGAGAACGGGGCGCGTGCAGCCTTGGAAGTTGCGGCGGACGACGTGGTTTTGTTCGAAGCTCAGCGTGGAACCAAGGTGCGGGTAGGCTCAAACGAGTACCTACTGTTACGCGAATCGGACATTCTGGCCGTGCTCAATGGGGCTCCGGTTTTAGCCTAGGTAGTTAGTTAACGATACGGTGGAGGGATATTGACGATGGCAAAACAGATGATCTACGAGGAAGAGGCACGTCGCGCGTTAGAGCGAGGCGTCGATAAGTTGGCCAATGCGGTGAAGGTGACCTTGGGTCCCCGGGGCCGGAACGTGGTTCTAGAAAAGAAATTTGGTGCTCCCCTCATTACGAACGACGGTGTGACGATTGCTCGCGACATTGAGCTCGAGGATCCGTTCGAGGCTATGGGTGCGCAACTTGTCAAAGAAGTCGCCACCAAGACCCAAGATGTGGCTGGTGATGGCACTACCACGGCCACGGTGTTGGCGCAAGCGATGATTAAAGAAGGATTAAAGAACGTCACCGCCGGTGCGAACCCGATGGGGATTAAGCACGGTATTGAGCGTGCGGTTGCGGTCGCCGTGGAAGAAATTAAGAAAATCGCCAAACCCATCGAAGGCAAGGCAGCCATTACGCAAGTGGCCGCGATTTCCGCCAACGATGAGGAAATTGGCAAGCTCATTGCGGAAGCCATGGAAAAGGTCGGTGCTGACGGCGTTATTACCGTCGAAGAATCGAAGACCATGGGGACGACGTTGGAGACGGTGGAAGGTATGCAGTTTGACCGCGGTTACATTTCCCCCTATATGGTGACGGACACGGAAAAGATGGAAGCCGTGCTTAGTGACCCCTACATTCTGATTACCGACCGCAAGATTTCCGCCATTCAGGACTTGCTGCCGGTGCTAGAGAAGATTGTGCAGCGTGGCAAGCCCCTGTTAATCATTGCTGAAGACATTGAAGGCGAGGCCTTGGCCACCTTGGTCGTCAACAAACTGCGAGGCACCCTTACCGCAGTGGCCGTGAAGGCACCGGGCTTTGGTGACCGTCGCAAAGCGATGCTGGAAGATATTGCGACGTTGACCGGCGGCCAGGTGATTTCTGAGGATATCGGCCTTAAGAGATCGGA
>JAKAAL010000812.1 GCA_021802375.1 Bacillota bacterium
CGTAATGGTCTCGCCATTCTCCAAACAAGAAACCCCTCGCGCCCCCGCGACATCAAGCAAGACACCGCGTGTTACTATGCCATCCCGCATGGCTTCGATGGAGCCGTAAAGCAATCCCTGAGCTATCGTGTTGGGTTCGACTTGGCGGCCACCGTAGATTCGATCCCTGAAAAGGCTGTGTCCAATAGCATCCATATGCGTGATTGTAAATCCATGCGGTGAAACCGACGTTTCGTCGGCAACGCTATGATCGTCAGTGGGTAACATATGGTGCACGAATTCGGTCGGGTCAGAATCTCGGCTGGAAAGAATCCGTCCCAAAGATACAACCACCCCGTATTGCACAAGACGAAGTGCCCGCAACGTGACATCGTAACTAATGTAGTTGAGGGTTCCCCTTTCGGCATGATCAGGCCACCTGTTCCAATTGCAACAGGTATCAAATAACGACAGAATTTCATCCTCTGTCATGCTTGGTCCCCCGTTTCACACCAATCCAATAATTTCGCGCGCTTCAGCAGGACTCGCTATTTCCCGTCCCAGAGACCTGGCAATAGTTACCGCGTTCTCCACCAGCTCCGCATTGCTGCGCGACCACGTACCATCCGGAAGATAAGGGTTGTCTTCCCATCCCACTCGCACGTGGCCTCCTAACGCAATGGCCAGGGCCAACAATCCCCACTGGGTTTTGGGATCCATGACACTCACATTCCAATTAGCCCGTGGCGGTAGATGATTAACGAGATGCAGGAGAGAATCCGCCGACGGAGGCGTCCAGGCTCCCCCCGGCCATCCTAGAAATAACGTTGTCCACACCGGATCATCCAATAGACCTTGCTGACGAATGAATTCCAAGTTCCAAAATGCCCCCGTGTAAAAACACTCGATTTCCGGCTTAACCCCATGGACTTTTGCAGCCTGACTGAACTCGGCTAGCTCGTCTCTCGGATGCAGTGAATACATCTCGTTTGGATCGAATGCAGGATCGGGACGGAAATATTCATCATGCACATTAAAGGCATAAGACATCATATCCGGCCTTAATTTCATCAATTCAATCTTCTCGGACAATCTCGCGCTGGCAATCCCAAATTGAATAATGGCATCCCGTGCGGTTATTCCTCGATTCCCATGCCTCTCCATCAAGTCGGCCATGTCGCTATGGGCTTGGCAATATTGGACAATCCCGACGTACCACAACTGTACCGTGTTGCGAAAGCCTACCACCGGCACACATTTCTGTTGGTGGTGGCACCGCTTCGCATTGTGGGCGGAACGGGCAGTGCAGTGAATCCCCTCGCGGTTTTCTGACTTTCACAAGGAGGAATTGTTTATGAATCAGCAGCAGGTTCAGCATTTGAAACGGTTCGGGGTGTGGACAATGACCGGAAATTCCATTATGGTCGAGTCGCTCGCTCGATCCGGAGCGCAGTTCCTGGGCATCGATTTTCAGCACGGATTTATGGGATTTGAAGCGGTGGCCCAAGCTATTCAAATCGCCAATCTGTGCCAGATGCGAACTTTTGTACGACTTTCGGCCGCCGAGCATGTTGCATGGGTTCCGCGGGTTCTAGATGCTGGTGCAGATGGTATCATTGCGGCTATGGTTTCAGGGGTTGACGATGTGCGTCGAGTGGTGGACGCGACGCGCTATCAACCCCACGGAACGCGCAGTTATGGAGGATGGCGTTATGGTCTTCGTCCAGAACCTGAAGATCCCCGTCAAATTCCCGTTGAGGTGCATGTCCAGGTCGAGACGCCAGCGGCCGTTGAAGCGGCACCGTCTATCGCACAAGTTTCCGGTGTTGCTGGAATTTATTTAGGTCCGGTGGACTTAGCCTTGGCATTGTCCCATGATTATCCGCGGCAGTGGGGCGACCCGGCATGGGAATCTGCCACGGAACGGGTGCTAAACGCCTGTCGGGAGTACAAATTGATTTCAGGGACCTTTGCGGTCTCGGGGTCTGAGGCTTGGAAGCTAATAAACCATGGCTTTGATGATGTGGTGGTATCCAGTGATGTCGCCATGTTGCGCCAAACAGTCGACGAGCAACTGAAGATTGCGCAGGGGGGGCGCGAGGAAACGGAGGACAAATCATGACGACGCCAGATATTGTGTTGAAAGTGGATGACGCCAAACGCGTCGCCGCGGATTTTCTAACCCATTGGGGGATTACCGCATCAGATGCTGCCATTGTGGCTGAGCATCTGGTCGAAAACGACCGGCGCGGCGTAGCCTCTCACGGCTTGTTGCGATTGACACAGTACGCGCGGGAAATCGAGGACGGAGAGATTGACCCCCATGGAAAACCGGTGCTGAGGGACTTCGCTGCGGGTCCTTCCATTATTGAGGGGAGCCGTTGTTTGGGACCGGTGGCTTGCTCTTTTGCTCTGAATGAGCTGGTCGCGCGCTGTCGTACCCAGCCCATAGGAGTTGTGACCGTGCGTCAAGCAGGACATTGCGGTAGAATTGGCGCATATACCGAGGCATTAGCGGAAGACGGATTCATTGCTTTGGCCTTTTGCAGTGGGCCGCGATCGGGTCACCGTGTGGCGCCGTTCGGAGCCAAGGAAGCACGGCTCGCCACCAATCCGATAGCCTATGCTTTTCAAACCGTGGATGGTGTGGTTTCGGCCGATTTTTCCACCAGTGCCATCCCCGAAGGGAAGGCTCGTCTTTGGCACAATTTGCATCAAGAAGCTCTCCCTGGTTCACTGCGCGACGCCCGAGGACGCGAAACCAGGGATCCCTCGGTTTTATACGAGGAGCCACCGGGCACCATTCAGCCCTTGGGAGGAGCCTTCTATGGATATAAGGGAACAGCTCTGGGACTGTTAGTTGAAGTTTTGGGAACGTTGTACGGCGGGGATGACAGTACCGACGCCCTGCGCGTTGGAAACAATGTTACGCTGATAGCCTTAACGCCGCCGAAGGGATTTGTGGACAATGCCTCGCGACTGGCCACGTATATTAAAAGTGCCGCGCCAATCGATTCCAAGAATCCTGTGCTATTGCCCGGAGACGTAGAAAAGTCGTGCCGCACGGGATCTGACGTTCATATAGCGCGTAGTACCTGGGAGAAAATTCTCAATGCAGGGAGAGACAAGGGATTTGTCCTGAGCCTTCCGCGGGAGATGGCATAAGTGACTGTACTCAACTTTGGATTCGCAGGAAAAACAGCGCTGG
>JAKAAL010000019.1 GCA_021802375.1 Bacillota bacterium
CAGCCATTCGGCATACCCGTGGCCCGCTACATCGTTGTCAAAGGCCCCCACCACTGCGTCAAATGCCTGCCACAGGCGTTCCGTCAGCCCTCCCAAGACACCTGAGACGTTGGCCTTTCTGAGATCGATTGCCAAGTTGATTCGCGGTTACAATGGCGCGCTCATGATTATTACCCAGCAGGTGAACGACTTTCTCACCGACGCCGTGCGGGGGGAAGGCGAGGCGGTGATTGGCAACTGCGCCTATACGATGCTCTTTCGCCAAGACCACCGTCAGGACTTGGACGCGGTCACCCATCTCTTTCACTTGAGTGACAAAGAACAGGACACGCTGCACGCAGCCAAAGTGGGCGAGGGGTTATTGATTGCCGGCAATGGCCGGGTGTGGCTGCAGGTGGAGTTGGCACTCCACGAACGTCAACTATTGGAGCATGCGGGCACCACGTCGCCCGCGGAAAGGCAGGCAGGCCGTGGTTCAGGATGGGAGTGAGTCATGGACTCGCATCGGACTGTCGCAGGGCCTTCGCTGGCTTTGGGGTGCGCTTGGCATCGGGGGATTGGTGGTCTTTCTCTTGTTGGCCGCGATGGTAGGATTGCGCGAGACGTCCCACAGGGCGGGGACCCCGTCGACTGTCCTATTGTCTTCTTCCGCTGTTCTCTCGATGGAAGTAGGGCCCTGGCGCACCACTATTAATCAGGCGGCCAAAGTGACCGGGGTGCCCGCACCTTGGATTGCCGCCGAAATCGTGGTGGAAAGCCGCGGTCAAGCCCAAGCTGGCACGGTGGGCGGGGCTTATGGGCTCATGCAACTCGAGCCAGGGACGATGGGATTGACCACAGCCGAGCGGGCGAACCCGGCCGACAACATTATCGCCGGTGCTCGGTATTTGGCCGCGTTGCATACTTTGTTCCACAGTTGGCGTGAAGCTTCCGCCGCCTATTATGGCGGAGCGGGATTGGAAATGGCGCTTTTGCCCCGGGTTCCCATGCCCTGGGCGAGAGCCCAAGTATGGCTCAATGTCGTGCCTAATCCGGGCGCCAACACCCTGACTTTGGCGCAATATGCCGACGTCGTGGCAAAGGTTGCACGGCAGTTCCGGGGGGTGACCAAGATCATGGGGTAAGTCGTTGGCGGTGGGGCGGACTGATCATCCTCGCCATGCTGTGCCTCGGCCCGATATTGGCGATGGGAGGTCATCGCGATCCGAAATCAAATCTTTCGGTGGCCAGGCGTCATGGCGGTGACACAACAAGGCCAGGATCGATATCGCTGGTCGATAGCGCCACGCCGTGGTCGTCCTCATGGATGGTCGACGGCCTGCCAGCACGTTGGCGCCATACGGGAATTCTGTCGAGCGTGATCGCCAATCCCGCCGATCCGCGCCGAACCTGGTGGTTTTGGCCTCGTGTCCGGAAGGACAGGGTCTGGTTTGCGGTGGGACAGAAAAAACATGTGACGTGGCGGGTTACTACCGTACGGGCCCTTGCTCAGTCGTCGACCGTCCCTGTCCCGCTTCGCGTGACCGCCCAGTGGGTCATGACCTTGGAAACGGGCCGTGGGCTCATGCCGGCAATGGAAATGGAACCGCCGGGGGCCTTCTTAGCGGATATGGGTGCGATGACGGGGGTCGCCGGCTGGATGGCCAGTATGGGACCAGCGCCTCACACCATGGTGTTGACCTGGGGACTTCGAGGACGCGCGAACACGGAATTTCGGTTGGTGACGCTATGGCGTTGGCGGACCCGTTTGGGATGGCACTGTACGTTGGGGGTGCTTCACCCGGAGCCCACCACTTCACTAGCGGTGCCGTCGATCCCGTGGGATCTGCGGCGATGGCAATCAGTTGGGGCAGTCCCATCAAAACACGTATCAAGGAGGTCGTCATGATGGAAAGGGTTCCAAACCCAGAAGAGGCATTGCTCTTAGAGGAAGCCTGGGCACAATTACTTAACTGCGCGGCGACGTTACATGAACTGCATGATTTTGTGGTGATGTTGGCTGACACGATGCGACAGCGCGAACCCGGTTTGGCGCACCAACCCCCAGTGGTCGAGGCGATAGACCAATTTCTTCAGCAGCGACAAGCCCTGCGGATGACGCCGCAGGGTTTTGTCGTTCAAGGGGCTGACCGAGGATTTTATGCGGGCTTGGCCGAGACTTTCGGGGTGCGTGCTGACGCCGCGCGAATCTTGATGGATGAACCGGATCGGACCGATGTCGCCTGGTTTCAACAACTGCGGCAATGGGTGGCTGAGGGGACGGTATGGCCGGCCGTGGGGGCCGCGTTGGACGTATTAGACCCGGAGGGAAGGCTATGACGCGAGACGAGGCTCGCACGCGTATTACCGAAACGTTGACCGAGTTGACCACCGATGTTCGATGGACACAATTTCTTCGCGTCATGGGCACGTTTCATCGCTATTCGCTCAATAATACCTTCTTGATTTTTTCCCAGCGGCCGGAGGCGACGCTGGTGCATGGCTATCGAGCTTGGCAGGCCTTGGGGCGCCAGGTGCAATCCGGTGAGCGCGGCATCACCATTTTGGCGCCCTTGGTTAAACGGGAGCCAGATCGCGACAAAGAGAAGGATGGGGCGCCCAAGGTGGTGGGATTTCGCACCGTCTCGGTTTTTGACGTGGAGCAAACCCAGGGAGATTCTATCCGTGGTTTGCCGGAGCGATTGGCAGGGAACCAACATGCTGCGTTATTGGCCGCCATTGAGGCAGCCATTCCCTTTCCGGTCCGTCGGGTGGCCGACTTGCGCGGTGCCCATGGCGTCTTTTACATCCAAGAGCGGACCATCGCGGTCTTGGAGCATTTGGCCCCGGACATGCAGGTCAAGACGTTATTGCACGAATGGGCCCATGGACTGCGATCGGCCGAAGATACCCGGCCGCGGGGGGAAGAAGAGGTGGTGGCCGAGTCGACGGCGTACGTGGTGGCATCGCATTTTGGCTTGGATACCCGCGCCTATTCGGTCGGCTATGTGGCTTCGTGGAGTCAGGGGGATGGCCCCATGGTCTTAGCGATGGCCGAGGAAATCTTGCGGCGTAGCCAACAGATGGTGGATCCGGTCCAAGAGCGGTTGCTAGTTCTCGATCGTGACCAGCCCGGCGAAGTGGAGAGAACCATGACCCGAGCGATGGAGCGATAACGGAGGAGATATGGTGGTGGCCCCAGTGGCCGCCTTTGTGGTTTTTGCGATTACCCGTGGAGTCAAACGGGCGGCTGTTCTGAGGCCCTGCGGTGAGAGGAGAGCCCGCCTAGACGGGAGACGGTTTGCGTGAGAAGAAGGGAGGGATCACCATGGCGCAACATGTCCCGGAGGGACTGGAATCATTGCGGCGGTTGCCGTTGGCTGAGGTCATTCCAGTGCTCTGTCCCGGAGCCTATCGAAGCCATGAACGCCAAGGACCCGGGCGGGTGCGATGGGTGCTGCCGGATGGGACGAAAGTGAATATCCTGCCATTGGCCGACGGGGATGTGTTTCGGGTGATGAATCGACCGGACGAGCGGCTGACCGTGTCGCCCAAGGGGGCGATTAACTTTGTTATGGTGGTGCGCCATGCGAGTTTTTTGGAGGCGGTGCAGATGTTACATCAGATGCGGCCTGCGTGGGGCCTCGCACGACCGGAATCCCGACCGGTGCGAGTGCGGTCGACCATTTTGCGCCATCCGGCGCGTATGGGGGATTCCGAGCGGGAGTGGCTTCAGGTTCGGGACTATTTGGTGGGAGAACGCCGATTGCCGGAGTTGTTGGTGGCTGATTTGTGTCGCCGTGGCTACGTATACGCCGGCGTCGGTTTCTACCAAGGCTATGTCGTCTTTCCCCATCGGGCGGACGGACCGGATTCCTCGGTGACGGGCTATAGTCTCCGCTGGGCCCAAGCATCCCCGCCATCATCGAATCGCCCCACCAAATGGGTGGCCTCGGGAAGCCGCCTCAAGGATGGGTGGGTGACGCTTGGCCAGTCTCGTCAAACTCTCGTTATCACCGAGTCGCCGATCGATGCCATCACCCTCTGGGCCAGTGCCATTGACGAGGGTATTGCCCATCGGGTATCGGTTCGCTCTTCGAGTGGAGCCAGCGGATTGGCCGACCGGATGTGGAAGGGTTTTGATGCGGTGGTGACAGCCTTTGACAATGACGCTGCAGGTCAAGGCTATGCGGAATGGGTTCGACAGCGGCGAGGCAAGGACCCCCTAACCAAGATATTTCCACCCGGTTCTTATAAAGACTGGAATGAGGCATGGCAAGCGGGGCATCGGGCGTTGCTCGAGACCGCCCAGCTATGGGAACGGGAGGTGGCACGCATGCATGAGGATCGTGGCCGGGCGCGATAGCGGGTAGAGGGATGCAGAGGGACGAGCGGTGAGTGCATCCCATGGTAGACAAATTAATCTTGAAGTGAGGAGAGAGGCCTGATGACGACGCGACGACGCAACCCCAGTGGATTTGTCCGAAAGCATCCCGATACTGCCACCACTCGGTGGCAAGGCATTATTAAATATCCCGATCCCGACGTGCCGGGCCGGTGGAAGCAACGCTCGGCGAGCTTTGCTCGACGGGTCGATGCCCAAAAGTGGGTGGATGCCACCATCGTCGAGCATCGGCGGACACCCCAGTATCGTCCGCCGAGTGATATTACGGTGCAGGCCTATTTTACCCAATGGCTGGATGAGGTGGCGGCTACCCGGGTGCAGGATACCACCTTGGTCGCGTATCGGCGGTATATCAAGCCGCTCCTGCAAGAATTTGGGCAGAAGCCCTTGGCCTTGTTGTCACCCGCGGATCTGCAGGGACTCTATAGCCGCCTGTTGGTGTCGGGGAAAGCCACGAGCACGGTGCGGCACGTACATGTGGTGGCCCACACGGCTTTGAACGAAGCGGTTCGTCTCGAACTCGTTCCTGTGAACGTGGCGGATCGGGTGAATCCCCCGCGACTGCGTTCGCCGGAAATTGTGCCACCGACCATTGAACAATCTCGAGCGTTGTTGCGGGAGGCGGACAAGGACCGCCTTAAGGCGTTTTGGTGGTTGATTGCGCTGACTGGCTGTCGCCGCGGGGAAGGGCTCGGACTCAAGTGGGATGATATTGATTGGGACACACAAATTCTCTATATCCAGCGAACGCTGGCGGTGGAATCCGGGCTTCGCGTGATTCATAAACCTAAAACCGCCCGGGGACGCCGATCAGTGGCCATGTCTGACTTTCTGGTGGAGTTACTCAAAGTCCATCAAGCAGAGCAACAGGAGGAACGGATGATGTTGGGTGACAAGTGGCAGGAGACGGGCTATGTGTTTGTGACGAGCAAGGGTGCCTTGCTCTGGCCCGGGAACGTCCGACGCCGATATAAGCAATTAGTGGAGAAGGCCGGCCTAGCGCCCACCACACGAATCCATGATTTGCGGCATGCCATGGCAACCTTATGGTTGACCAATGGGGTGCCGATAAAGGTGGTGTCGGAGAGGTTGGGTCATGCCAACATTTCCATTACATTGCAGGTTTACGGACACTTGCTGCCAAACATGCAGGCGGAGGCGACGCAGAAGATGGACTATTTGTTGGCTAATGGGAAATCCGATGCGGAGGTATCGTCAGGGCACAAGGAACCCAACGGTTACGCATAGTTACCGGGCGTGCAAGTGTTCTACGGGCTAATTGTCGCAACCGA
Organism: Bacillota bacterium; assembly: GCA_021802375.1. The sequence continues at coordinate 5,677 of JAKAAL010000019.1, forward strand.
TTCTGTACTCCGTGCTTAAATTGTTGGGAATCAGAATGTTTCTTAAAGAGACAAAGCGTCGCCTCCGTTTCTCAAGGAATATCTTGTCGCGGACGGAAAACGGAAGAAGTTATTTATGGAACAGCGGTCGTTTCCCTGAAGTGCGGGAACACAGTCCATTACGTGGATAACAACGGCAACCTTGGCAACCTTTACACTTTCTTGAACCAAAAGACAGAGAACCATGTCAAGAAGTGGACGAAAACGCACCGGCAGTTCCACATCGTGAATCACCTACATATGTGTCTGACCGGGTGACGATGTGGAACACTTCAAATCATGCGACCTTGTGGACAACCAGGTAGAATACGAAATTATGGTACAGTGAATCACGCCTAGATATGGCCGAGAGACGTGACATGATGTTGATGAATCCGAATGATTCCCCGGCGAATCAAGGAAAAGTTACCGTGTCGACACCGGCAAAGCCAAGAAATTTGTGATCAGCTTGAGCCTCCGAAAAATGAGTCGGGCTTGACGGCCATTATGGACAGCACCGTCGGCTTTGAGTACGTCCGGAACCGTTATGTGTGGAAAGAATTTTGACTGCCGGAGGAAGGATCACCATGAGCCGTCGTTGTTGGTCGAGGCGAACTCCAATCTAGTGGTCAAAATGCGGTGCACTGCATGTCAGTGACCCTGTATAATTATCTCATGGAAAATGGTGAGAATAACGAGTCGCCAAATGGTCAAGTCCACCGAGTGTCCTCACTGTCGACCGGTGGCGAGGGAACATTACTTGAATATAGAGTTGCAGCCCACGCGTTAACCGCATTGCTGTGTCACGCGTCGTGGACTGGATTCCCAGCCCCGGTGGAATCCGTGCGGCTCCAACAACGCTCTTTTGGGCAGAGCCTGGACGATATCTCAGTGCACGGACATGTGAGAGACATCAAAATCGTGACGGAGTACCAAGTGAAGCGGACCTTAAGGGTCGCGTCGACCGACCAAGCTTTTGTGGATGTGATTGCGCAGTGCTTAGGGGCGCTAGACCACGATGAGGACAACATCGCTCGTGGGTATCACCAATTGGGGTTGGTGGCCTCTGGAGAGGTCACCCATCTTGCACAGTTGAGGCAGGTCGCGAGAATGGCTCGGGCACATGCCGACCCGATAGCGTTTAACACGGCGATTGGGACGCTGAACCGCCAAGCCCGACAGCACAAGAAGAGCCTCCGCCAGACGATTGAGAGCCTACGCCCAGATCTGACCGATACCGATTGGGACCGCCTTACTTGGAAGATCCTCAAGGCACTCACTGTCGTCACGATCGATCCGGAACCGCATGGAAGTGAATTCACGCAGGCAACGAATGCGATTCGTCGCGAACTACCGGAGGATAGTCGTTTGACGGCAGAGCAGGTCTTTGACCTGCTCGTCGGTCTGGCCCAGGAATGGGGACCACAGTCCGCCACGGTCGATGCTCCCATGCTCCGCTGCGCTTTAGAACGCCGTGGCGTCCATCTCGGTGTTGCGCCTTCACAACGCCACCAGTTTGCGAGACTGGAACAGCGTAGTGAACATTTCCGCCAGTCCGTTTCTCGGAGCATCGGTGGCGACCTCCATGTGGTGCGACAGGACACTTTGGAACAAATTCTAAGCGCAACGGCGTGTCACGAAGCGGTGATACTTACCGGGACTGCCGGCGCGGGGAAAACGGTCCTCGGTTTGGAAGCGTTGGAAACGCTTTCAGAAAAAGGGACGCTAACACTGGCCTTGTCTTTGGCCGACATAGGCGGACCGTTGCATCAATGGGAGGCAAGCCTCTATTTGTCACTTCGAGAGGCGCTAGCGGGCGCTCCGACCGGGTCGCACCGCACTATACTTATTGATGGTGCGGAGCAGGCCCTCACAGATGGCAGTCGCTTGCTACAAGACGTTTTACGTGCAATCCCGCGCGGCCCGTCCCCTTCATGGGACGTACTACTCACCTGTCGCGATGAGGCTGTCGATCCCATCATGACAGCGTCCCAGATCACCGAGATCCTGGGCGTCATGCCGTATCGGCTCACTGTGGGGGACTTGACTGATGACGAGATCTCCCGTGTCATCGGTCGGTTCCCTGTCTTGTCTCCGGTTAACCGCCACGGCCGCTCACGGCGCCTTATCCGCCGTCCGTACGTCGCTGATTTGTTGGTCCGCATCGGAAACCAGCGGGCACTGCCAGACACACTTCTTGGAGAAGAAGACATCGTTGAGATCGTCGAGCGACAGTTGGTGCGCCGTGCCGAAGGAGCTCTGCATGGACAGGGCGAACCCCATGCGCGGTACGATATCTATCTCACACTGGCGCGCGCCGCCGTCGAAGATACCTTGCCAGATCTGCTCGATGGCCGCGATGCGTCAGCACGTCAGGGGCTCGTGAGCGATGCCATTTTGGCCCATGGGCGCGGGGGGTATCGATTCGCTCATGATATTCTGCGAGACTATGCGGTAGTTTCATGGATGCTTGAACGGGGCTCGGCTTCCGACCTCACGCAGGCGACAGCGGTACGCTCACACCTCCGCGCGCTTCGTTTATGGATGCAACATTTGTTGATACACGCGGAGGATGCGGCGGGCCTGTGGCTGATGCTTCGCCACTTGACGCAATCCTTGGCCGACAACAGGGGTTCGCGGTGGCTAGACGTGCCGTATGAGGCAATGTTGCATTTGGGGAGACCGCTACACGTCTTGGAGCGTTTGGAGGCGGTCTTACTGCAAGATCAAGGTCTTGAGCTAGGCCGTTTGCTGGACGTGTCTGATCGCCTAGGAATTGTGGCACCAGGAGAGGTATCCAACGAGCTGTTATTGGACGTGGGACTCGCCGCACCCGTAGTGAGATTTCTGTACACCGGGGCTCAGTCGATACCCGAAGCCGTGCGCCGTCAGGTCATCGCGTTCATCGTTCGTTTCCAATATTGCGCGTTGGTCCATGCAATCCCACTTCCGTCGCTCTCCGTTGATGCCATGAGGTTGGCCAACGCGTTGCGTATATGGAGATCGGGTGACAAGCCGGAACACGGGGAGCAGCTGGTCCAAGCGACGGCCATGCTCGGTGATGCTTTGGATGAGGAATCAGAGAATTTTCTTAGGGACTACGCATGCAACAATCCGTGGGCACTTGATGTGGTCGTAGAAGATGCGGTGATAAATGCTTCCTTAGCTGAGCATCGCCCGGACCTGTTGCTTGCGTTGTCGGGCGCCTACTACATTGATATCTTGTTAACGCTGAACGGCGGGACTCCGGTTGTCGAGTGTCGCGAAGTATCGCCAGATACGGCGATGTCGCCGCGGGGCGTTGTTCTGAAGTTGTCACGCATCCGTGACCACAGCCTCGCAGTCAAAGGGAACGTCATACCGCCGTTGGCAGGTGCGCACCTCGGCCCGTTTCAAGTTATGCTGGCGAAGTGTCCCGCCCATGCGTGTCGGCTTATTGGCGCGCTGGTGGATATGGCTACGGACGAACGTATTACTGAGGAACGAGACGGAGGGGAGGACGCAACTACCGTTGAGTTGGCACTTCCGACCTGGGGTCAACCACGTCTATATCACGGGACCACGGACATTTGGTGTTGGTATCGGGGAACCTCGGTGGGTTCGTTTCCAGCCAAGTCCGCCTTGCTGGCCATGCGTGGATGGGCTGTCGAACAGGTTAATGGTGGGCAGCCTGTGGACCATGTTGTGGGCCAGATCCTTCAGTCCGGTGACAGTTTGGCGTTGGTCGCTGTCTCCTTGTCCGTGCTGGTTCAGTTCCTCGATCGACTGCCTGAGGCTATTGATCAATTTCTCGAACACCCGGCCATCTGGCATATGGAGTTTGGGCGCATAGGTCGAGAAGCAGGTGGCATGGCGTTTCCGGTGGATGATGCCCCCCGCATGGCATTATCGCCTATCCAAATTGCCATGGAACTCGTCTTGCGCGGAGGACCTGACGCGAAGCCTCGCTGGCAAGCAGTGGGTGCCAAGCTCCGCGAAAACCCGGAGCCTTTACCGATTGGAGGGTCGGCAATCGATGGATTGTCCGATGAGAATGTCCGACAGCGTTGGGCTGATAGTTTCGACGGAGACAACTATCAGATGACAAAGACGGAAGATGGGAATGTGCAAGTCTCCGTTGGTACAGTCGAGCAGGAAACCGGGCGTAACAAGCACATCCTCATGCTTGAGAGTGCGCGTTTGGCGTTTAAAGCCATGGAGGTCCGAGATAGCGGTGATGGTGATGCAGTGCAGATTTGGACTCAAGTGACTGACCTCTTGCGCGACATGCCCAGTACCCCCGATGCTGACGCGAATCCAATCTCCGTTCGAGATACAGTCGCGGCGGCATCGAGTGCATTGCTAATCCAAGCGGCTCGTGGAACGGATGTACCGGACGACATGGTGGCGGAGGCGACAGAAATCTTGCTTGTGGTTGCGTCCGATGTTAGAAACCAGCCGGTCGATCTGCGGCGTCGCGAGATGGCATGGGGCTTGAATGCCGACTTGTCCTCCGCTTCGGGGCTGTCTGTCTTAGTGACCCGTGAAAGTATTCGGGAGCGAAGCCAAGTGCACAGCGATCGCCTCCAGGAATCCCTCCAGAAATTGGCGTTGAGCGTGTTTAAGGATGTACGGCAGCGACTCTCGGTCTCCTTAGCCGCTGGGTGGAACGCGGAAGACCCCTTCTCACACGAGGTCTCCCTTGAGGTCGCTAGACAACTACTGGCAACTTCTTTTCTTGCACCATGGGAAGGGACGCGGCCCGTCCGGGGACGTGCGACGTTGCAGGCGTCTGTCGAAGAGGCACTTTGCGATGACGCTGCGGAGATGATGCTGGACTCTGCGGCGGACGCGATACCGCTTCTAACAGCCGCGGAAAAATACTCATGTCCCCATAGTGACGCGGCGACGGTGCTCCTCGACGCACTAGCCAATTGGGATCTTCGGGTCTGGCCGGCATGGGTGAATGCAAATTACCCTGGCAGGGACTGGCGCCGTACCATCGACCGCCGGATTGCCGCGCGTATTGTCGATGGCGAAAGGTGTTGGCTCGTGCGCTACCTAGCGGCTTTTGAGCCGGTTTGCGAAGAATTGGCGAGCTTATTTGAGGCACTGGCGGAAGTTTCGACAACGACAGACCGCGTTAAGGCGCTCCACGAAATTTGGGACACCATTTGGAGTTGGTGGGAACTTGATCGCCGCTCACCCCATGCAAACTACCGTGACGTGTGGCGGCTTCGGGCGGCGCTTCTTCCAATTCTTCCGGAAGGCGCTCCGTGGCCTATTAAGGAGACTTCTCAATTGTTGTGGCGATGGATCAAGGAATTCACAGACCATCCCGCAATGGCGGACCACTGCATTAGATTCCTCATGAGTTCGAATTGGCTTGCATTTCCTGATGCCGTTTGTGGGGTGTTGACGGTACTTGGAGACGACTACCCTGCCATTTCCCGCGAGTCGACATGGGTTGTCCCTTGGCTGGAATTCCTCTTGGTTGACCATCCGGAGGTTGCTCCAGATTACATCGGGTCTTTGCAACGGCTCCTGGACGCGCTCGCCATGGCTGGCAATCCAAACGCCCTCTCGTTGCAGCGTCGGATGGAGTCGTAGCGATCGGGATCAGGTCGGTGGGAGCTTTGAATTAGTGTAGCTTACGTCTTGCTGGGGACAAATGGATACGGGCCCGAGCGTGGATATAAGTGCAGGCGAAACCTGAGAGCTGAGTAGTTTTAAGAATCCCTTCCCATGTGAGTATCCGTACAGGACTAATCTTTCGAGAAACACCGACATCCCGCCACATATCCTCCTACGAGATCAGCAAATGGGGCGCCCTGGCACTCTCGACCAACACGAACGATGCCGCCTCCAATGCCAAGGCCTAGATGGCGAATAACATCGGGCATACGAGTGCGCGGCATTGCGCACTGTGCCCTAGCCGTCTACCAACCGCGGCGAGAACCTGCGACTTCCATGGGGATCATGGTGTGTCCCCTCCTGTTACACCAGACTCAGACTCTTTCATCAGTTTAAGATCCCTGTAGGAGGTTTTGGCATCGCGCCCGAGGCTTTGTTCCCTTATTTGCCTTTCCATCGTCCTATGTCTACAAGCTTGGCCGAGATTCCCATTTCAGTCAGATATTGACGTGCCCCCCAGAGACTAACTCTGTCTAACTCCATCAGCACCCCCTTCCGTGAATCATAGCGAATCAGTAATTCCTGCCCACGCTTAGTCATTGAGAAAGACACGGGAATCATCTCGACTACAGAGTCCAGAAATCGCTGCGGGAGTCTTGTGAATCGGCCACGGGCTGTAATACGCACATTACCTAGAACGCGAAAGTCGTCTGAAGATGTGCGCCACCGCTGAATCAATGGATCGTCGGCAGCCAATCCCAGAATTCGCTGGAATCCCTCTACGATCCATCGCATGGCTCGTGCATCGTATCCTTGAATCGTATCCAGCGCGAGCGGTGGGAGGATATTGGCGTGGAGCAAGTCGTTACGAAACCGGTATAGTTGTCGAAAGAGCGCGTCATCTCCCTCGACTACTCGGGCTAACGTGGCTACCCCACGCAATGACCGCCGTTGCCCATCCTCTCGATATTCAGAGACAATGAGGTCCGCTTCGGCCCATGTCGCCGCGGTTTGAATTAAAGATGCGTCTAAGGCCTCCAGCGCTGACCAAAATGCGCTGAAACGGTCAGATGACCGGATAGCTTGAAGGCCCACGCGGTACCAGTGGGCGGCGAAAACGAGTCGATCTGCATGTTTCGACTGACCAGGACTTGTTAAAACACGGATTAAGGCTTCCTGCCACGCGTTCCAGAGTTCGAGCATGTCGGGATCCCACGGTCGATGCATAGTTGGGGCACGATTCCACAGGTCCCAAGCCACAAAATCTCGAACTGTCGCTCCTACATCGATGTCCAAGGCATAGAGAAACAACGGCTCCCCGATCCCTGTCCCAGTTAATATTGAAAGTTGGTCGAGAATGATATTGATAATTTGTTCTGCCAATCCGACCGCTTCGTCGATAGAGAGCGTGCTGAGCCTAACGATTACCGCAATTGCTCCGTTGGTCAACTCTGGCGGCAGGCTTTTTCTATTCATGTTCAGGGTTGTGAATGTGGCTTCTACATCATGCAGATCATCTAAATGATTCATCGTCACAGTGCTGTTCGGAAGGCTGAGCATGGATGGCACTGCGGCGACTACGCGATAGCGCGTCATAACGACTCCTTTCACTTCATCAGGTCACCAAATGTAGATCGGTCTACACCACCAAAGGCACAGTACGCGGAATAAGCTAATCGTTGTATAAGCTGAATGCGGGTGCGGTGCAACACCGCGCCTGGAGTTACAGGATCGCCATCAGGCCACTTTCTTGTCCACAGCAATTCGACAATACCGATTATACAAATCATTTTACACGTTCTGATTCTGAACAACCTAGACCTTGAAGGCGAGAATAGCGAAGCATAGCCCATGAAGGGGGATCCGAGTCCTCAAATTGGGATAGATGATCAGCCGTTTCTAGTGCTTACCGGCGGGGGCGTACAACTCCGACGGACGGCCACTAGATTTGAGCGATTGCCTTTGCCCCCGGGGGAACCTTATGCGTGGCGACGAGCATCGCCGATTGTGTCCATACGGACAGAAGGAGGCTCTGCACGTCCAAGTGGGCATATACCGTGGACCCTGAAGGTCATTGCAGTATCGGACACATTGCTGCGCCTGAACCCGCGCGGGACTGCCGTGCACCAACAGGTCGTGCCAGTTGTTGTTCAACGGGTGTCCCGCGTCGGGCAACGCAACAAAAGGCCCTACTCTGGACATACAAAGCCGGCTGCAAGGTTGAACGACCGCGCAGCGCTCTAGGGTCGCTTAATCGTCGGCCATCTCGTCAGGAAGTGGGTCCACAGGAAGATCTCTGATAGCTGCCCCACTTCGAAGACCGGGAATCTGGTCGTACTCAGGCAGCAGAGGCAAGGGATCCCCGAGGGACAAGGCGCAACGTCGTTGCCCGTCACGCGTGTAACCGCGATAGAATGCTCCTCGAAGACGCCACGCCGCAACAGGGCGAGCCCTAAAAACGGCTACCACCCGATCTCATTGAGATGTTTTCTCGACCGCAATCTTCGCCCAGTTGCCTATGACCGCAGGCTCAAGTTGCGGCAGGATGAGACTCGAGCGATAGGAACGGTTTATGGAAACGAAGAGAACCAAAAGAATCACCCTTTTAAGCGCCTATTTGTGCTCGGTTATCGAGCGACGCCCCGACGTGCACGCGTCACCCTCTGCATAAGCAGAGGCATAGAACCGCTAAAGTCTAGTCTCCGATATGGAGTTGACGGATTGGTGCTTGACTTCCCGAGCGTGGACCCGGGCCCGAGCGACTACGCAAACGGCGACTCCAATTCAACTCGAGGGGCTTAATTTACCGCATATGGGGCTGACTCCCGGCCTCCCAATGGACCGCCCGGTGGGCGATGCTGTGGGGGGATGTGGAGTCAGGTCAGGATGTGCTTACACCGGGGTCGTCTACAGCGACCGTGGCCAAAGAATCGCTCGCACTCATGACAGGCGGTCGGATAGATTGGGAAGGGTATCCGTCACCACGGCGTCACCACGAAGCCATGGAATAGGTGTTTTAGGAGCGACATCGTAGATGCTGGAAAACCCCGGAATGGCCGCTATACAAGGATTGTAGCGCATCGGGAAGACCCCTGAGACCCCGAAGTGCGGGCCTTCTAATCCCGGCGTCGCAGGTTCGAGTCCTGCCGGGGACACCATGAAAGTCTTGCCCCGCAAGCGATTGCGGGTTTGTCGTCTTTGTTCTCCGTCCCTTGATCCACCACGGCGTCACCCAGAGCCTGTGGATGCGGTTCGGTGGGAGAGACGCGATAGACGGTCGGTCGGGGGACCGCCGTGATAGTTCCTGATTCCAGACTAGTACACGATGGCGTTAATGTGTAATCAATATTTAAAACAAACGTTCTCTGGACAAGGCCGTTCCGCCTCGTTATGCTAGGATACACAACCTCTGGTGTTAGGAAAGGGTGGATCGTCTCGTGGCAGGGCGACAAGCAGCGATCATCCGATTGAGCGCAAAACAACAGCATATCCTGGAATCTTTCGCGAAAGGTACTCATACGGCCTTGCATGTAAAGCAACGGGCCACGATTATTCTGCGGGCGAGCGAGGGCTGGGCGAACCTCGCGATCGCCCAACAAACCGGGTGGAATCGGAACACGGTGAAATGGTGGCGCAATCGCTGGGCACAGACCGCGGCGGAAGTCGCGGCCCAGGAAACGCTAAAGCCCTGGGCGTTCCGCCACTACATCAAGTCCGTGCTCCAAGATGCTCCCCGTCCCGGGAAACCGTGCCGGTTTACCCCGGAACAGGTCGCTCAGATGGTCACGTTGGCGTGCCGCACCCCGGAGGACGTGGACGTGCCATTGACGCATTGGACGCCCTCCGCGCTTGCGCGGGAGGCGGTCCGCCAAGGGATTGTCGCGAAG
>JAKAAL010000813.1 GCA_021802375.1 Bacillota bacterium
CAAAAGGAGCCCGGTGGACGGCCATCCAGAGGCCCCAGCGGGGATCCGGTGTCGCCACTGGGGCATCCGATCCCAAGAGCACCATTGCCCCCCGCTGCCAGAAGGATTGTAATCGATAGGCATGGTGGCTCCGTGTACCCCAATGCTGGCGCGCGAGTTCATAATCATCGACCATATGCACTGGCTGTGCCGATACCGCAAACCGGGAATTTACCCAGGGGAGTTCCGTATCATCGACTAACTGGGCATGTTCGATCCGATGCGCAATGCGTCGGGGTCGATCAAAATCGCGCAAGACCTTAATCGCCGTTTGCACCGCCCGATCCCCAATCGCATGCATGGCCACCGCCAGACCGGTACGGTCTGCCTCTTCTACCAAGGAACGTACGACCTCGGGATCCAACGGCGCTACGCCCCGATACTCGGTCTCGCCTTCATAGGGGTCTTTCATCCAGGCCGTACGCGAACCCAATGCCCCGTCTAAGAATAACTTCACGCCCTTAATCCGCAGTAGAGGATGACCAAAACCCGCCACCACCCCCACTTCAGCCAAGGCCCCGAGCTGATCCTTGGGCAGCATGACGTCGACCCGGAGTGGGGGTTGTCCATCCTCGGTCATCAGTTTTTGAAGCGCTACAAATCCGGACCGGGTCTCCATGCTGGTCATCCCGACAATCCCTTGTCGGGCCATCTCCTGCATACCGCGCCGAAGATTCCGCACATCCTCATCGACTGATGGTGGAGTTAGCCGGGCTTGAACCCAGCCTACCTGATTCTCACGCACGACCCCGGTGGGTACGCCGTGCTCATCGCGCTCGATGACTCCGCCAGGCACTGGCTCCGTTTCCCGCGTGAGTCCTACCAGCATCAGGGCTTCTTGATTCAGCCACAGGGAATGGTGGTCATGACTGGCGAGTATTGCGGGATGCCCATTGGAGACCCGACTTAAGTCGATGGCTTGGGGCGAGCGCCCCCATTGACCGCTGCTCCACCCGGCACCACGAATAAGATTCGCTGGATTCTCGAGATGGCCGGCCCAGTGCTGGACCTTGGCCAAGACATCGTCATAGTCCAAGTCGGGATCCAAACGCAATTCCCCTAAACTTTGGCCATAGGCCAATAGATGGACATGGCTGTCCCAGAAACCCGGCGTCAAAAATGCCCCTTCGCAATCCACCACCATGTCCTCTGACCCCCGGTGCGCGAGAAGCGATGCCGATCCCATCTCCACAATCTGGTCCGCTTGCGTGACGAGCACGCTATCCTCCGGACCATGCCAAGCAAAGTGCGTCCAATATGTGTATCCCACGTTATGGGGCCTCCCCATCGGGCGATTTAGGCCAAACCTCGATGGACACCCCCATCAATGTCAACGCTGGTGCCCGTGATCAAGGACGCCTGGTCCGATAATAAGAAACCTACCACATTTGCCACATCTGCGGCGGTAGGAAGTCGCCCGAGCGGTGCTTTTTGCCGCATTTCTCCGAGCATTGCCTCAATCGAGATGTTTCGCTTAGCGGCATACCCCGCGGCCATTTGGCCCAAGAGATCGGTTTCCGTGGCTCCCGGATTGACATTGATAAACCGGATCCGAAATGGCGCGAGCTCATCGGCCAGGTTTTTCGTGACGGCCCGTAAGGCCCCATTCACGGCGCTGGCGATCGCCAGGTTCGGGTTAGGATCCTTACCAGCTACCCCGACCAAATTCACCACGACTCCACCCCCGCTATTTTTTAAGACCGGGATGGATGCGCGGATGAGTGCTAGATATCCCCAAAACTTGACGTTAAAATCCTCATGCCACTGTTGCCACGACGCATCCAACGCAGACGTGACCCGCGCCCCTCCGGCCGCATTGACGACATAGTCGAGGCGCTTGAAGTATGTCTCTGCTTGCGCGACAATTTGCTCGGCCACCGTCTCGCTGCCATCAATCGCGATACGACTCGCCACCGCCTGACCCGGACCGATGGCATTGAGATGCTCCACGGTGGTTTCTAGCGGCGTATGTTGAGCGACAGCCAAAACATTGACCCCTTGGCGGATCAAGAGTTCCGCCACCGCTCTCCCAATACCACGGCTCGCTCCGGTGACAATCGCCACCCGATTTTGGTTTGTCCCCTCCATGGCTGCCACCGTTGTCCCCCTCTCTGTCTCTCATTATCTGGGCCCTTCATGACAACGCCCACATACCCACGATATGCAAATCCGGCGGTTTCATGAGTGCATACCGAACGGGCCGAAGAGAGTCGGGGAATTCCTCCTACTGTGGAGAACCGGATGCCGTAAAAGTTTACAATGTCATGGGTGAGAGGATCTCGGATGAACGGATCGATGGATCAACATTAGGGGCGATTTCGGGACAATTCGCCCAGACCCCGATGTTAAGGCTCAATCGTCACAAGCACCCTAGTGTGTGGTACAACAAAGATCACCACGAAAGGACTTCTGCAGAAAGAATCGAGGTAGCTCCATTGGACTCCGCGCATAATTTGACCCAGTACAAAAAATACGTGGCCCTATGGACGTCGTCGACGGTGTCCTTTTTTGGCAGCAACATTACGACTTTGGCACTGCAAGTGCTGGTCCTTGTCGGGTTGGGAGGCAACGCGCTCGACGTCGGCTGGATAAGCAGTGCTCGGTGGTTGCCCTATGCCGTTTTTGGATTACTCGCCGGAACACTGGTGGACCGCGTCAACCGTAAGCATATCGTGGTCGTTGCCGATATCGGCCGATCCCTTTTGTTGGGCTTCCTCTGTGTGATGGTGGCTACCCATCACCTCACCTACCCGGTCCTTTTGGGCATCCTCATCGTCTTTGGCACTCTCTCGCTGGCCCATGACGTCGCGGATCAATCCATCTTGCCGCAGTTCGTGCCGCGAAACTTGTTGACGCGGGCGAATGCACGGCTGGATCAAAGCGCGGCCGTGGCACAAGCCAGCGGTCCGGCCGTTGCCGGCACCATCGTCGCCATACTGGGCGTGCCGTTCGCATTCCTGATCGACGCCATTACCTTCCTGTTTTCCGGTACGATGATGGCGTCAGTCACGTATCCGCCTTCCCCCCGAGGCCATCCCAAAGAGTCATGGATCACCCAAATCCGCGAGGGCCTAGGGTGGATTTATCACCACCCGACCTTAGCGTCGGCCGCGCTCAACACGCACTTGTGGTTCGTTTTCAACG
>JAKAAL010000814.1 GCA_021802375.1 Bacillota bacterium
AATGCGGTCGTCCGCGCAATCGTCCACCGTGTAACTTGTGGGATGTCGGCGTTCCGCCACGACGCAATGAGAATGTCCGGGAGGATGGGTCCCGTTACGGTCGGGTGAGGCAGTCGGTTCCATTGGCCAACCACGCGAAAATCGGGTTGATCGCTGATGCAGGCTTCGAGCATTTCAAGCACGAGGCGCGAAGTACTAAATGTTTCGAGATGGATCAAACGGGACATTGGATAATCCTTTCTATAAGAGCAATATCATTAATACCATTATATTCCTGGTGGTGCGCACGCCTCAAAAATTAAGCAGGGTATTGCCAATGCAGGCAGCTTATGAGGAAAATTCGTCGGTGAAATTCTTTGTGGCGGTGGCGATCGAGGCGGACGAAGGGGGTGCCTGTAGGGGGCCAACTCTGCAGAAAATCGCGGTTCGGGCCAGGGCACTTTGGGTCAGGGTGGTGCGAACATGATGGGGGATCTCACCTATCCCGGAGACCGTGATTGCGATCTAGCGATTTGACGAAGCCCACCGGAATCGCCGTGCCGGACCGAATCAGCGTTTTGTGCGGGCGGCGAGTACAGCGCTTCCCGTACAAATCTTCCTCACCATGATTATCGGCCCGAAGAGACACGTGCTAAGCGGTCGGTATCTTCTCACTGGGGTACCGAGACTTCGACACCCGGCGCGATATTTAGTGTGCGAAGCTTTGACCACCAGGGGAGCGTAGGGATATCCGAAGACTTGATGACGGCTACGACTCGGAAGTACGGTGATGGCCAATTTGTGATCGCGCTAGGGACCAGGGGGTGAATGGACTGCAAGAATAGCACGCGAGCTGGATACGTCGCATCGGGCCATGGCACTCCAAAGAGAGTGCCTGAGGCATTTTCGACTGCTGTTGGCGATGCACTCACGTAGATCGACGTTGGAAGTAACGTTGAGGAGATAGGCTTTAACCAATACATGGCATGGCTCATATTGATCCACAAGGTTCCGGTACCGGTTCCCAGTTGTGTTTGGGGGTTATTCAGGGCGGCAATGGCGCGAAACCGGGTTGATGGCCAATGATGGAGTGTCATGGGAATCGAAAAAGTCGGGATCACTAAAATGGTCCCAGTAATTCCCGGCGTACTGTTGGAATCGGTGGCCGACAATTGATAGAGGGTACCGGATTTCGCCCATTGCGCCAATTGTTGTGATGACGCGTTGGAAAACACGGCGTGACTCGTTGGTGTTGAAGAGTGTGACGGGATGGTACTGGCGCTGGTCTGGGCCGACACTTCGACCGTCGGGGATCCACCGGCGGACCTTGATGTCGGAGCCGTAGTGGTATGAATACCGCCCTGAATCCCACAGCCTGCGATGAAGATACTGCCAGCGATGGCACTAATCCCGGCTAGGTTTGATGTTTTAGTCATCTCCACAGCCCTCCTTGTGACGAATACGGACATTGAACGCCGAGCGCATGTCACAGGTTACAGGATCCCACAGCGGCCTCTGGTCTCCATCAATAGAAACTCTTACAATAAAGGCAGAAAGTGGGGGCGATCAACGATGCAATATGTGAATCTCGGAAACACTGGGCTGAAAGTCTCGCGGATCTGTCTGGGTTGCATGAGTTATGGGGTTCCAGAACGCGGAAACCATGGCTGGGTGTTGGACGAAGCACAAAGTCGGCCGTTTATCAAACAAGCGCTGGACCTTGGGATTAACTTTTTTGATACGGCTAACGTGTACTCCGACGGGACCAGTGAAGAAATTGTGGGGCGTATCCTTCGTGAGTATGCGACACGAGACGAAGTGGTGATTGCGACTAAAGTGCATGGACGGATGCGTCCGGGACCCAACGGGCAGGGCCTATCCCGGAAAGCCATTATGAGCGAAATCGATCATAGCCTGATGCGGTTGGGGACGGACTACGTCGATTTGTATCAGATTCATCGATGGGACTATGACACCCCCATCGAAGAGACCCTAGAGGCCTTGAACGATGTGGTCAAAGCTGGGAAAGCGCGCTACATTGGGGCGTCTTCGATGCATGCATGGCAATTTTTGAAGGCCTTACATACCTCAAGAATCCATGGGTGGAGCCAGTTTGTGTCGATGCAGAACTATCTCAACCTTCTGTATCGGGAAGAGGAGCGGGAGATGTTGCCGCTTTGTGAAGCCGAACAGATTGGAGTTATTCCGTGGAGTCCGTTGGCACGGGGGCAATTGACCCGCGACCCGGATACTAAGACCCCGCGCTCCGAGACCGATCAATTTGGGAAGACTCTGTACGCGGCGACGGCGCAAGTCGATCGTGTCATTACAGAGCAAGTGAAAGAGATTGCAGACGACCGCAATGTGACTCGCGCCCAAATCGCCTTAGCCTGGGTTCTCGGAAAGAAACCAGTGACCGCCCCAATTGTGGGAGCGACCAAACTCCATCACCTGGACGAGGCAGTCGGGGCACTCGAAATTACGTTGACGGCTGAGGAAATTGATCGACTGGAAGCTCCTTATGCGCCCCACTCGGTGATGGGGTTTCGATAACGTCGGAAATCTGAGGGGGGAAGGTTCTGAATACCAACCAGTCGGGGTCTTCGGTAGCGGTATGGGCCTATCCTTGGGATATTGCCCGGATAGGTATTGTTGAGACGGTGAAACGGTTAGAGCAGGCACAGATTTCGGATTTGAGTGTGGCCACCCTGTACCATAGTGGCCAGATTCTGTCGCTGGCCGGTGTGGAGCCTCGGCTTTTTTATCAAAGCGAGGGAGCGCTCTGGGACTTTCGTATGGCAACCTGGCACCATGCAGATCTCACCATCGAACCCCCCCTATTTTACCGGGAACTGAAGGCTCGGTTATCGGAATCCGGGATCCGTTTACGGGGATGGACCATTGTCAACCACGACGCCAAAGGAGCACCCTTGGTGGAAAATGCGTTTGGACAACGGATACCCCACGCTGCGTGCCCCATTCAGGGGCGCCAGCGTTTTAGCAAGATAATGGATGATTTGGCGCAGATGGGGACGTTTGACGGAGTGGATCTGGAGTCGGTTGGGTTTACGAAGGCCTTTCATGGGGCTCACCACGAGATTACTGGAGTCCACATCACTCCGCTATTGCAGTTCCTCCTGTCATGGTGTTTTTGCTCGGCCTGCCAATCGGCACTATCCGAGGGCATCGCCGCAGGATGCGAG
>JAKAAL010000815.1 GCA_021802375.1 Bacillota bacterium
CATTAATGTCTGGGCTTGGGTTGATATGGGTATGGATGTTTATCGCAGGATGGAGTGCCTACGGTTCGGATCCCGCAGCCACACTGGCCCCAGAGTTTCGGGATACGGTGCACGATGTTCCTAGAGCCCTTACAGCAACAGTGTCTCTTGCTCTAGTGTTTTACGTTTTGATGCCTATAGTTTCGGTTGGGGTTCTCGGAGTGCACACCATCTCCCAAAATCCCTATACAGCATTTGTGCCATTACTGTCTAAGATATTTGGACCTGTTGCAACGGACATAGTGATGGTTAGCATCATAGGATCTTTTCTGCTTACAGTGAACTTATCAACGATTGACGGATCACGGGTGCTTCGTCAAATGTCAAAAGACCACCTTACCATTAAGTGGTTTGAACACTTGAACAACCGCGGCATTCCAACTCATGGAATGCTTTTAGACCTACTGTTTAATTTGTTCCTGGTGTGGTTTCTAGCCAATCCCATCGTGATTTTGGTGGCTGGCAATATTGGGTATATGCTCTCTTTTACCCTAGTTGTATTGGCTTTTCTCCTCCTAAGAAAAGACGAACCTAAACATGCACGTCCGATCAAATTGAAATCATATTGGAAAGGCATTGCATGGGTTATCGTCGTGTTAAATACGACTTTTATCATTTTCGGAGCGCCATCGTATGGTATGGGAGCAGTAATAGTGGGTCTGGTTATCCTGGCGATTTCAGTTGTAGCGTGGTACTGGCGACAACGTGTAGATCGCCAAGAGAAGTATGTGGTAGCCCCGTCCAAGTCGGGGTAGAAAGGATGGTCTCATGAAATTCGACCTTGACACCATTTTTGGAATGACCCGAGGGTTGGCAGTCGTGGGGGCCACTGAACGGTTTGCAGGACAAGCGGCAATCCAGAATCCTCACGTTGTCGGATTCCAAGGTGCTGTGTATTGTATCAATCCGCGAATCGCCATGATAGGACGAGAAGGTTATTATGCGTCGTTGTCGGAAGTTCCGACTCCAGTGGATGTAGTTGTAGTGCTCGTGTCCGCCGATGCAACCCTTAGGATTGCCGAAGAAGCCGCAGCTAAAGGTGCAAAGATGCTGGTCATTCCTGGGGCCGGGTTTTCGGAATCCGGTCCAGCAGGTGTCCGACTACAACAGGAGCTTTTGAGATCGCTAGAGATCACAGGTACCCGGGTGATTGGTCCTAATTGTATGGGCTACATTAACGTTGTTGACCGCACTTGTGCGTATATTGGTACGCTGACACAACCTTTGAAACATGGCCCCATCGCGGCACTAGTACAGAGTGGTTCGATATTTCAAACGTTGGTGGATGCAGTGGACCTAGGTTTTAGCCGGATGGTGTCTACGGGCAATGAAGCGAATATTTCTATGGCTGAATACCTTGATTGGCTGGCGAATGACGACGAGACACGAGTGATTCTCATCCATTTAGAGGCAATTCGGGATCCTGAGGGGTTTCTTCAAGCCCTTGATCGGTGCCGAAACCAAGATAAAGCGGTCATCGTTTTAAAGACCGGGAGAACCCCAAACTCTGCAGCAATCGCCATAGCCCATTCTGGTGCCTTGGCAACAGAGTGGGCCGTAGAATCCGCAGTGTTGCGGCGCCATGGCGCTCTTCTGGTCGATGATGTTGATGAGTGGGTTACCACAGCACAGATTATAGCGACAAGTCGAACAGCGCACACGCCAACATTAGGGGTATTAACATTATCAGGAGGTCAGGCTGAGCTTATCGCTGATATCGCAGACACACTTAAAGTGCAGTTGCCCATGTTCTCTGAAGATGCGATTGCCGAAATGGAACGGGTCTTACCAGAATTAAAGCCGTATCATAACCCTCTAGACGGGTGGAAAAGTTCTAAGCCCTATGAGGAGGTATTTGGGCATTGCCTAAAAACCATCGACTCTGACCCAACGATTGACGTTGTAGCTGTGGCAGTAGATGCGCCAGCGTCACAGGGGCCCGCAGAAACTGAATATATAAGCGTCATGGCCCAGAAACTCGGCGAAATCGGTCGACACAGTCCAAAGCCGCTTTTGTACTTCACCCTGCTCGGATCAATGACCGTTGACTTACGGATAAAAAAGGTTCTTGATGATAATCATGTGCCCCTAGTACAGGGGGTAAGGCCTGCACTCAAAGCTGTGCGGTTACTTTATGAGCATTGCACATACAAGTCGCAATGGGGTCCTCCAAACGTTTATCATGTTAATGGACAGGTTGGTACAAGAGTGGCGACCGATGGAATTGCTGCACGGAATTTCATCCGTGAAATGGGGTTTTATTGTCCCGATGGTCACATGGTCCAGACACTCGATGGTGCAATCGACGTTGCTGCTACTATCCATTACCCAGTGGTGCTTAAGGCTCTTGTCCCGGGAATCCACCATAAATCCGATGTCGGCGCGGTAGAAGTGAATTTGCGATCGCCTTCCGAATTGGGTTCGGCATGGGAGAAAATGAAAACGAAATTCGGCAAAGTTGGTTGTTTAGTAGAAAAAATGGTACCTAATGGCCCGGAAATATTGCTAGGTTTCAAGTCGGATCCTCGATACGGTCCTATTGTGATTGTTGGTTGGGGTGGATATTCCACAGAACTTGTCAATGATGTCACGTTTCTAGTGCCGCCGTTCACAGAAAAGCAGGTGTCATCCGCTATCGGTAATCTGAAAATATCTAAGATGCTGTCAGGGTTTCGCGCAAGCCAGAAAATTGACCCTCACCATTTAGTTAATGCAGTGTTGCGCATGGGAGATGTGGCACAAAAATACTATCGCTCGGTAGCAGAACTAGAGATTAACCCGCTTATTGTATCGAATGATGGCACATGGGCTGTGGACGCTCTGTTAGTTAACTTTATATCGAAAGAAGGGTAACTCATGTTCCAAGATTTGATTTATGAAGTGAAAGGCCCTATCGCTTATATCACGATGAATCGACCAACGCAACTTAACGTGTTGTCGGTGCGACTCGTAAAAGAATTGAAAGAGGCGGCGCTAATGGCTGAAAGTCAGGAAAACGTAGCCGTCGTAATTCTTAGAGGGGAAGGTCGTGCATTCTCCGCCGGGTATGATATCCAAGAAGAAACTGAGACCGTGTGGGACTCTCCCGTTGAATGGCGCAATACGCTTAAGGCAGATATTGATCTGGCCTTGACCT
>JAKAAL010000816.1 GCA_021802375.1 Bacillota bacterium
ATGCAGCACTAGCTCTCGCACCGCCGACATAATGCCATTGGCAAAGAAGTTCCAGAAAGTTAGCCCCGCTAAATAAAATACGACGTAAGGAATCGGCTTGGTGGAGACATGAAAAATAACCCCAAAGATGAATCCAAAAATGGCGGCCGTGACCAATGGGTTGATAATCGCCCAATAAAGGCCCAAGAGCGAGTGCTTATAGCGAGTTTCGACGTCTCGAGAGGCCAAATTACGGGTTAACTCAAGCCACAGTCCGAGACCCCGAAATCTCCCTATAAGCCGCTGCCGTCGACCCTTATCCACCTCAAAACTCATTGATGCATCCCTCACGCATGAACCCCTTCCCGAAATTGCTTGTCTTCCTCATTCTATCCTTAAATCTAGGTTTTCGTGGGAATCGTGCGGTTGAGCCGAAATAGCCAAACCCCGGCGTGGTGGTATACGAGGTGTGCTTTTGGCACTTTATGAGCTTTGACCTCCCAGTCAGCCATCAGCGATCGTGGTGTGAAGCCGTCCCAAATCGAGGGATCGATTAATACGTAAGTGCCCGCCGGGATCGGCACCTGATACAAGGCCGAAGCGGGCAGGTTATTTTGGTTCACATGGCGGTGAGGAAGAATATAGCTTTGACTGACTAACGTGGCACGCGGCGGCACGAGAGCTAGTGCTGCATGCAGCTCGGCTACATTAGTGGGCCGCGGCCGCCACGTTGAGTGATAAAGGTATCCTCCCATCAGCACCACCCACCCCACCGACCATAGGACCGCCACTTTACTTAAACGGGATGGAAAACGTCCCGCCGACACCACGAGGAGGGCCAAAAACGGTGCGACCAAAGCACTGCGATCCGTAAACGGCGAGGTCGACGCTACCGTGCCCCACATCACGTTCAATCCCACCACCACAATCCCCGGTATCCACCAGACATTGAGTAGCCCTCGATTGCGCACCATCCCACCGACGATGACCAAGGCCGGTAGCACGATCCAAGCCAGATACAACCCGGCGCGTAAATCGAGGTGCCCATGCCACACCCAGTGCGGTAATGGAAACGAGAGGCGGTGCACCAGGCCCCAATACGCGAACGTCCCAGCCCACAAGGCCAGTCCGAACCACATAGTGCGACGCCATAGCACCAAACCCAGCCCGGTCAGCAAAAAAGCTCCGGTCACAGGAATTCCGATCCCGGTCCCCAGTCCGAAAAGCGCCAAGAACCCTATCCATCGACCATCCAGAGCGAACCACACCAGCCATAAAACTAAGGGAATCGCCCATACTATCAGATGAAAGTCATAGATGTTCGCCGCAATGAGCGTAGGAAACAACAAGTAGAGAACACTGGCGACCTGCATGGTCTCGGGTTCCCGGCCTAGCCGTAATCCAATGCGCCAAATGGCAAGACTCCCGCTGCCCACCCACAGGGCGCCCATAAAAAAGAGAAAACTCAAATCAAAGTGCTGGGCCAAAGGTGCCAGTACCCAAATCCCCCAAGCCTTTTCCTTCGCAATCGACCGAGCCAGCAAGTTAGTGGTTAATAGCGTGCTGTGCCCGTGAAGAATGAGTGCAAATGCGGTCAAATAGCCCGCTAGACTATAACCATGGCTCACGAACATGCCGTACCGCACGACCGCTAGTGTTGTCACAATAGCGGTATAGGCCCATACCCAGGCCCATCGAGAAATTTGGTCGGTTTTTAGTAAGCTTCCCTGGCTCGAACCCAGGGTCTTGCTCGATGCCGGATTTTCGATCATGGCGCCCCATTCTAGATCCCGATGTCCCTAACCTCTTGATCCTGCCACAAGTCGAAAGCTGTCGCAACCAGTAACCAATCAGCAACTTATTCCAAAAGCGCGGGGGATTTCCCTACTTCCCTCCTGGGTACGGTGGTGCAGGGTGATGCCATGGGTCTCAATCACCAACCAAATTCAACAACGACAAGCCAGTGAATACACAATACTGACAGGCGGCTGCTCTTCATCGGCCTGCACGCCGAGGTATGCACCGGACGGTATTGTGATAAATGAGCGCTTCGTTTGGATGGTCTCCAGAGTTGGGTCCCCGGGCGGATCTCCACGCCACCGAATACAACGACAAGCGTTGTTGCAACAGATTACAACCGTGCCCCGATGGGCTCCTCCGGGCTGGGCCCCTGGCGGACGCACGTATTGGCTGGCGCAAGGACCCGTTGGGGCCGTATACCACCTAGCACGCAGCATCTACAAGTCCGAATCCAATTTTTGGTGGCCAGACGATCAGGCGTGGCTGTCCACCGATATCGACTTTGACTGCACGCTCATCGGTACGTATGAAGAACGGGCCAGAAGGCTGCTGCCATTCCTGATTGGGAGATATACGCGGTCTGTTCGGACTGGGTCCGAATCGCGCTCTACTGATGCTGTTCCAGAGCGCTAATGCCTTATTGTCCCCGAAGATGCATGAACCAGGCATGGCTGATTGTCGTCCAATTACGTCACCATGTCCCACGCTTGCTGCCACACCCGGTGGTCCGGGTCGCATCCGGTCAACTCGCTAAGTTGATCGTTCAGGCGAGCCAATTCCGGTTCCATCGTGGCCATGAGATCCAACATGGTCGGACCACTCCACGGCGGATGCCACGCTCGGAGCAAGTCTTGTTGCCATGAGGTCAAGACCGACCGCGGCCCTTCCGCTTTCGCCCAGTCCGCCCACAGGTCTGGCCACCGCCCGGCTTCCATATGCCATCCTGCCATCGCATAGCCGGCGAGCCCAATCAGCATCTTGCGCGCATAGGATAATTCCCCGCGCCGACACCGCCGGTAGACCTCATGCGCGGACGCCAGCACTTTATAGTGCCAGCGTTCCACATCGGCCACCGACAGGGCGTAGGCGAGCGACTGGGACCGACGGTGCACAGCATCAACGAGGCCGTCCGGATCGTGGAGAATGCGGATACTTTGCCAAGCGAGGGATGGCGCTAAATCGGCCACGCGGTAATAGAAGCAATCGACCTTGATGAAGCCCTCAAAATGCGCCACCGTGTGGGCGACCCGCGGGCCCAAATCTTCGTAGAAGAGAACGGCACCCCACCGCTGAGGGCGCACCGTTTTGTTTGCCACAAAGTCGTCCGCATCCTCTGCATCTACCACAATGCGCAGGTCAATATCGGGGGAGAGGGCTTCCGCTCCA
>JAKAAL010000817.1 GCA_021802375.1 Bacillota bacterium
GCCGTGCTCGAAAAGCTTATGCAGCAGCTCGGTCCGTGCCTTTAGCACGTCCTCAGGATCTAGGAAATCCGTCAAATAGAGATACCCATCCTCAGCCATTTGCTTCCTCAGCACGTCAGGTTGGTTCAGCCAGCCGTTGGCCGGTTCTAATGCGTCAAGTTGCTGAAAAACATAACCGTGCGAGCACCATTTCACAGGCCTATCCCCCTTTTGCTCGGCCCATCGCTACTTTCCTTGGAAAGCCAAAAGATACCACCGCAATCTCATTATTTCGATAGCCGCGACTCTTGCTTTAGCTTACCGCTTCTTACCTTTTCCTGACAGGGTTCTGGCTCACACCGTGTGATCCCGCTCGCGCTTGTATACCGCGGCTTAACCCAAAACCTGCCGATTGCCATCGTGACATCGGCCTGCTCAGCCACGATGCACCCCGATCGGCACAATAGCCGCCACGAGTTTTCCGGAAGAGTTCTAGCCGTTATCTTTTGAACTGGCCAGGTCGGAGTCCGCAAATTGCCAGTCCCTGGCGGTTGCGTCAAGCTAGATCCTTCGAGATGCCGTACGTGAGAAAATTTTCCACACCATAATGGCGATATCGGCCCTTTCCCCTGTGATCTTGCCGCGTTATGAGGGCACCGCTCCTCGCGATGCGTCAGCGGATGGTGGTGTCGCCCCCCTACAAAGCAAACCACATAAAGAACCTGCTTAGCCAAAACATAGGGGATGCTTGGATAGACAGCAAGCTTCCCTTTTCGGATCGTCATTCAACGTTTGTGCTTCTTACGGGGTTTCACCTTCTTTTTACTGTTTTTCTTTGGTCGTAAGGCACGTTGCGCTTGAGATGGGCGATTCTCCCCCCTCCCAAGGGAAAGCGCCGCTTCATCGCGGGCCTTGGTTCCTCGCGAGCGACGCGTGATCTCTTCAAACCATTGCTTTTGAAACCAACTCATTTTCTCGATTTCTTGCATGTACTCTTTTCTCAGACCGACATCGAAGGCGCTTCTTTCAAATTGACAGGCTTCTTCGGTCGCTGATTGCGGGTCCATATTGTCCGCCGAACGCCAACGATGAACAAAGTCGTACCGCCATAGATTGGCGGCGTTCTGCCGCATGAACCCGGCTTGAAGGGTCCGGGTCACTTCCAAGAGACTCGTCTCGGTAGTCTCATCGATCCAGCCGCTCCCCACCAAGAATTCGGCGACATACGGAATACCCCAGATAGTCGCTGCGGTGATCGCGGCGTCACGGTCAAAGGGTTCTAAGAGGGCCTCCCCACTAGAGCTGGTCATTTCCTCGGTAAGCAGAAAGAAGTTTTCCGGTTCGAACGACGAGCGGCGGCGCAACATGCCCAAAAACCCATCAATGATCGCGAACCCTATCACAAAGGGAATATCGAAACGATCGTAAACATCTGCGACAAAGCTCCAACTAATCTTCGCGAAGGCTGCGTCTCGTTCCGATGGTACGTTCCAGTCTACCGGATCCGGCGCCGCGGATCCTCCCCAGTAATCGAGAATCCCTTCGGCGAGATAGTGGGAGGTGCCACCATAAACCTGCTCTTCCAAGGCTTGCATCGAAGCTAAATCGGGTTCTCTTTTTTCCCGTACCGCACGATATACGCTTTGAGCATGGTGGATCAGGAGAAAATCCGCTAATTCCCGCTCCGGCTCACCGATAAGATCCACGGCCGAGTGCATCAACTCAAAGGCCTGCTTCGCTAAGGCCTCGCCCAACGTGATCTCGCCATAGAACTTCAACCATCGAAATGCCCTTAGAAACCAACTGGGATGCGTAGCTGCCACCTGCAAAAGGTATTGGCACGTCTTCTCAAGACGATGGCCCTCACGGCAAAACAACTCCCAAGCCAAGACCGACCCTTCAAGATACGGTATCTCGCGACCGTGCAAGGCCGGTGCGCGGTCGCGAATCGTACGTACGAGATCCGCAAAGGGTTGAGGCAATACCGCTGGCTCAAGGTCGATAAGAATCCCGCCCATATCAACAGCCTGAAGAAATTCGTCGTCCAAGGGATATTTGAAAGTCTCAACAAGAAAGTCAAGCCGGTCTTCCACAGGCACTTCATCAAAGGCGTCGCTCCAGGCCTCGGGATCTCGGATGAGTTCACCGGTCCGTTCAATTACTTCTCCCATCGTCTAGCCTCCATCGTACGCCTAAGAATTACCGCTCATTTATCGTTAATTTTTCTCGTCCGGGCCGTGTGAAAACAGCGATCCTGCTACGCGTGACACCAATCTTTGGGGTCATCTCGAGCCTGCATCAGCTCGATGGATTTTTCGTTCTGTCGCCCATGGTATACGTCCCAGTGAACTTCAGGCACTCCTTGCACCGTGGGGGCACCGCCAAGCAACGAAACCCATTGGCGTCTCCTAACTAGTGTATCACCCCTTGATAATGATGGCAGACAAACCTCGTGAAGGGGTCGACCTGGTGCGACATCCGCGAAAGAGATACAATCGAAACACGACGTACCCCGTGCTGGCATCTTCGATTTCCTTGCGCGTTCTTGGGAGATCGGCCCATAAAAAGACGATTGGGGACGAATCTTGACAGGGAGGGTAGTTCCGTGCCTAGAAAGCCGAGATTGGGGGAAGGAATGTTCAATGGGTTGATTATCGATTCTCGACCCTTTATGGCCCGGATGGAATATGACTTTTACGAGAAGGTCGACCAGCAAACCATTAGCGCCAAGATCTCGCTCAGCGCCGGCCTAAACCGCTATCCCCAGACTTGGCTGGTGCCGACGCTGAAACTGTACAGGATTGCCAACCGTGGGGTGAAACGCGATAAGGTGCAGGCCCTGGTGGAGTCCATAACCGATGTGGCCTCGCTGGCTCCTCGGGTACAGGCGCTTTCCCCTGACGAGCAGGCCATCTTATCCATGGTGCTTGCCCATGACGGCATCATCAAATACCAAAACGTCTCGCGAAAGTATGGCAACGAGGAGGAAGACGGCTATTTTTGGGAGTCGAGCCCCCCGACCTCCCCCATTGGACGGCTCAGACTCCATGGTCTGCTTTTCGTCGGTCGCATGCAAATTGGACAACGTCGTGAAAAGATGCTGGTTATCCCTTCGGATTTGCGCACGACGTTGGCGGACCTCCTGCCACAAAGTCTCGAACCTAGGGAAGCTCTCCAAC
>JAKAAL010000818.1 GCA_021802375.1 Bacillota bacterium
ACAAGAATAGGGGGCAAGGGCAACAAACGGGATGCCAAGGAAACGTCTTAAACGCTCCGCACGGCGCGGCGAATCGGAAAGGTTAGGGCCATCGTGTTGACAACACGTGTCGCTTTCGGACGATCCCGGCCGTCCCACGGAATACTCCGCATCGCGCGTCTCTCGATTAGGCCGGGTTCAGGTGATGTTGCGTTATCTTGACTATATTGCTGGCGTAATTGATATTTGAGGATTTTTCCTGACGGGTTACGGGGAATCGTGGCCAGGATGAGTTTTCGTGGTATTTGTCCGCATTATCCGTGTGTCCGCAGCGTTGACAGACAAATTCAGATTGACTGTTCCGATTGTCCGGGGATGTGAAGGTGCAGACCGCACATTCCTGCGAAATGTATTGGGGCCGGACCTGATGTCCATATTCGCGTCTGCATGCGCTGTGGTGCGGCGCGATGCGCTCGGCCAAGGAGTAACTGCAGTCATACCAAGTGCAGGGAAGTCGCGATCCGGGGACGGTAAAGCGGGATACTTGAGATGTGATATGATGTCAATACTTCTCCGGAGGTGGCGTTGGCCGTGCGGGGACCGTTCGAGACAAAGAAAGACTATATTTTCCATAAACTCAAACAGCAAATATTAGATGGCGAATACGAACCGGGCGATCGCCTGAAGATCCGGCCCCTCGCGCAGGAATTTGGGACTAGCGAGATTCCGGTCCGAGAAGCGATTAATCAGTTGGCGTCAACTGGCCTGGTGACCATGACACCGCACGTGGGGGCGGTGGCTACGCCGATCTCCGCCCAAGATTTGCGTGAGATTTTTCAAATTCGTACCGTATTGGAAGGGTTAGCCACGGAGCTCGCCGTGCCGAACCTCCCCCCGGATGGTATCGCGGAGATTCGTCGTATTCAAACAGAGTTGGAGGCAGCGGTCGATGGCGGCTGCGAACCTGATCGCTTGAACCGGCTCAACCGCGCGTTCCACATGACGATTTATCGTCATAGTCAGAACCGCCGCCTATCGACCCTTATTGAGGAGTTGTGGAACCACGCAGGCCGCTATCCCGCACCGCTAAAGGGTTCCGATGACGACTCGACCCGCCTATCGATCCGAGAACATCAACAGATACTCGAAGCCTTGGAAGCTCACGATGTTCGCCGTGCTACCGAATTGACCGCACACCACAAAAGCCGTTCGATGCGTCGAGTCATCGCCATCGTCGAGGGGCGAGAACGCTTAACTCGCTCGGGATGAAAAGCGCCAAAGGTGTTTATGGAAACCAGACCAGGGATTCATGGACGGATGCCGCCGGACGTTGCGCGGTCTGGCAGTGGCGGCCATGATGGGCATTTGATGCCAAAACCCGCACTGCCCGTTGTTGGCTAGAGCGTGACGGTCTCGGTAGCGCCGGCGTTAAATCGGCTCATATCGATGCCCTCGCCTTATCTTACGAGGTGAGGCGGGGATTGGGGATCACTTCCCTGAGTTCCTGACTTATTGCGTGTTATTCCGAGGTGTGACCCCAACGCTCTTACCGGTCTGTCCAGGGGTGGCCTTGGACCGTTCCGGCCCTCGTGTCCGAAAAGTCCGTATTGATGCGCGGATTCTCCCTTCGGAAACAAATTTTTTAAGGCCGCGTGTCGCGATAAGACTCTCGGCGTTGTGGCCGCCAAGTTAGTGTGTCGCGGTATTGGTAGCCAAGGTGCTGCTATGGTCCGGGGATGTCAAGGCCAGATTGCCCCATGACGGCGAACATTATCTTGGGGCGGGATCGTGCTCTTCTATTGGCTTTGTCGGCGGAATTTATGCCGTGTGAAGGCTGCGCCCCGCACGGACACCGTCATGCGAGGAAGACAGCTCTCGCTCAGCTGGCCTTCGGCGGAAGTCGTAGTGGACTGCACACGCTTACGGGCGTTGGGGTCCCGCGGGATGCATTTCGCGAAGCCCTCGGTCTCTCGGAAGAGGCACTAGTGAGTGTCGGTAAATTTCCGTGTGTCAGAATGTTGTTATTAAATCATATATGTTGTAATATTGAATAAACTATAGATAGTCAATCAAGGGAATTAAGATCACTTGTTCACCTACATTGAAGGAGTTTTTGTCGGTGTCAAAAACTGACGATGTGTATCAGGTGCTGCGGCAACGGATTTTATCCGGGGAACTGGTCGCCGGGTTTCGTCTCGTCATCGATGCCTTGGCCCGGGAACTCGGAGTCAGCCCGATGCCGGTGCGAGAAGCCATTCGACGGCTGGAAGCCCAAGGGCTGGTCGATTTTCAACCGAATGTAGGAGCCCAAGTGAGCTGCATCGATGAAGAGACTTACGAAGAAGTGCTGTCGGTAAGAGCGCGCATGGAGGGCTGGGCGACAGCATTGGCCGCGCCGTACTTGACGGCCGAAGACCTTGAAACGCTCAGGACAGTCACACGGCAAATGGACGAAGCCCTTGGGCAGGCGGACTTGCTAGCATACGGCGAACTAAACCGCCAATTTCACGCGGCTATTCTGCGCCGATGCCCCAATCGGTACTTAGTGGAACAAATTCATGCGTGTTCGATCCGGTTAGATCGGGTGCGATCCAACATATTTACGCTGGTTCCCGAGCGGGCCCGGGATTCACTGCAGGATCATTATCACATTTTGCAGTCTTTAGCCGAACACGCACCCGACCAGGTAGTGGAACGGTTTGTGGAGGAACATGAGCTAAAGACGCTTGAATCGTATCGTCGGCGCTGGCATAAGAGCGTTAAAGCCGACAAACGAGCTATGTTGAGGAAAAGGGAGGGGACTCCGTGACATCGATTCAACGGCGTATGCGCGGATCTATCACCCCGGTTGTAACGCCATTCACGGACGACAACCAGGTGGATCACGAGACTCTTAAAAGGCTGATTAACTGGCAACTAGGCGAAGGTAGCCATGGCATCTCGGTCACGGGGACGACCGGCGAACCCGGCGCGTTGACCTTGGACGAACGGGAAGCGATTTTTCGAACGACGGTAGAAGCGGTCGATGGCCGCGTTCCTGTTCTTTTAGGGAGTGGAAGTACCAATCTGGAGGAGACGCTGCGGTTAACGCACACTGCCGAACGGGCTGGAGCCGATGCCGTGCTGGTCATTGTCCCCTATTATAATCGCCCGTCGAAGAGGAATACCCGTGTCGAGA
>JAKAAL010000819.1 GCA_021802375.1 Bacillota bacterium
CCACTCATCTCGATCCTGAAGCCCGACATCAAGCCTACAACATTTTACTGAATCATTGGAACATATATCATCCCACTATTCTGGTGACTTCTCATGATCTGCCGTTGATTGAGGAGTTTTGCCAGGTTGTCGGGATTTTAAATCAGGGTAAGCTTCTCGCCGTCGCCGCCCCCGATACTCTCCGCGATGCCGGCTACAAGCAGGCTGTCACGATTCGTGCCAGTCATTGGACTGCGACGATCCAAGAACACCTGATCGCTACGCATCCCGCGGCTCAAATTGTACAGGATCAAGATAGTGTACATATTACTATTCCCCATCGCGATGCGGTGGAAGATCTGTTACAACTAATTTTGCACGATGGCGGACGTATTGTCGAAGTGAATACGGTCCCGAGTTTGGATGAAACGGTCCGCCACATTCTGGAAGGAGTCACCGATTAACATGGTCAAGATAGACGACATTCGTACCGTATACTGGAAAGAACGTCGCGAGTTCGTCGCTGCCCAACGAGACAAAAAAGTGGGCTGGATGACACCTTTGGTGCTCATCGTCGTCGTTGGGGGCATTTTGCCGTATCAATTGCGATCCGCGTGGACAACATCGGGAGTGAGTATTCTCGTTGCGATGTGGGTCATGTTTTTTCGGGTCACCAATGCGATTGCCGATAGCATCGTCGGGGAACGCGAACGGCATACATTGGAAGCGTTAGTTATTACGCCGTTACCGCGCTATGCAATTGTGTGGGGCAAAATGTTGGCAGCGATTACGAACACGGCGTGGTCGATGCTGTTGGCTATGATCGTGGCTCTTGTGGTGAGCAACGCTCCCACCTTCCATCCTTGGCACAACTATTCGCTGATCGTTCTGATGGGGATCATGGTTGACGGCGCTCTGGCCGCGTTGTTTGCCGCAGGGATAGGGGTCGGAATTTCGGTCTATAGTAGTACGACGCGCCAAGCGCAGCAGATTTTGAGCAGTGTGGCACTGTTGTTGATGCTGATGCCCCTCGGGTTACAGACCGTGGCCCACGTGTCGTTCACCTCTTGGTTGACTTCCCATCATCTGACCCAACTCATCCTGGATGGCAGTGTGATGCTAATACTGGGAGTGGGTATCATGGTCGTCATAGCCCAACGGAGTTTCCAACATTTGCTGCGCATGCGATAAGAGGCCGTAAGCATTGCTGTCACCTCGCTAGTGCAAAAACCAGGAATGCCTTGGGGATCTCGTATGGGAAACCTCTCCTGGGTCACCCTATTTCCTATTTTGGCGCGTATATCGGCTGTACCCTAGATAGACAATAGATGCCATTGATTACCTGACTCGGTGACCCGCAAAATGCCCTCACTAATTAGCCGATTGGTCCGGAAAATCCCCCGGTTCACGAGGGTTAGAGTCGCAGAGGACAGAACGGTGTCAGCGCGCAGATGGAATAATATTTATTTTTTGTTAAAAAATGGCTCCATAAGCAAATTGCGCCAAATGTCGACAGAGTCCATATGTTATAGTTAGTTCAAATCAGACTAAAGGAGTGGGTAAACAGATGACTCCAGTCGTGTGGTAAGACTCAATAATAAATGGTGAAAATGTGGTGGACTTCATGCCAAGCGTTGTCCTAAAAGTATCAGTGACACCGTTACGGCTGGGGTCCACCTACAAAACCAAAGTGAAAGAGGGGGGTTTAGTTTGAAATTGTTGCATGATAATTTGATGGCGTTTGATTACCGCCTACCAATTTACAATTGGTTTTATCCACTTGCTTATGACGAGATCACGTCGGAAACACGTGCTAAGCTAAATAGCAACTCCATCAACATTTTAAATTATGCTGGTGCAAATTCCCGGTTCCGGGCATTGTATTTTCATATCCCCTTCTGCGAAGATATTTGTACGTTTTGTCCTTTTTATCGGGTGGTTAATACAGATGAATTAATTTTTGAGTATTACACGCAGGCACTCGTTAAGGAGATCGAGATTAAGAGCAAGTACGTCAACATAAGCCATTATCCCGTTGATGCAATATTTTTTGGCGGAGGCACCCCGTCAATTCTTACACCTACTCAAATTCGGAAAATCGGGAAAGCACTTCACGAACATTTTGATCTATCCCGGCTCAAAGAGTTTTCGTACGAATGTCATTTGACAACGGTCAGTGAAGATCGCATTGCCGCTATGAAAGACATTGGTGTCACTCATGCGCGCATGGGTGTTCAGACATTCAATCCCAAATATCGAAAGTTTTTCAACTTAGTTGAATCTACGGATCTTATTTATCGTAGTGTCGGTTTGTTGACTGCTAATTTCCCCTTTACTTCAGTTGATTTACTGTACGGGATGCACGGACAAACCTTTACAGAGTTTGTCCAGGATCTCAATCATGTTGTGCAGTTGAATACGCCCACAATTGACGTATACCCCATAAATAATGTAGTTACGCAAACGAAATTACATAAAGAACTCCACGAAAATAATATGGAGGCGACTTCAGGCTTCTCAAAGACCCTTATGGCCGTAATTTTACGTGAATATATGTGGAAAAGCGGATATCTTCCGCACAATGGGCATGGCTTTGTCAAGGTGGATTCCAAGGATCTGGCAGTGAGACCAGTGGTGACCGACCAATATCGTTTTCAATACCACGAGGCGCATTTTGGTTATAAGAATCACGACATCATCGGTTTTGGGAGTGGGGCGTGGTCCATCACGGATGGATTTATAATTGAGAATCCCAAGCCGTGGAAATCCTACATGGACGATCTCCATAAAAACGCTAACTTGAACATGAAATTATATGAATTTGACCCTCTTGTTTGCGAAAGCAAAGGTGTAGCTTTTCATTTGCCCTACCACGGAGAGGCCGACAAGGAAAAAATTAATTGGCAATTGGTGCGACCAGAAGTTATCGAGCGACTTCAGGCAGCAATTGCTCGTGGTTTGGTCGTAGAGACGCCGACACATTATCGCCTAACTGATCTCGGCTGGTTATGGTATGGCAACTTATTATATTACCTATCACCTAACAGTGAACAGGAAAAAATCAACGCGTTTATCGCCGAAACCAATGCTGTCGGAAATCGTTTCGTAGAGAATTCCTCTATTGATCTCAACTTTCCCGATTGCGCGATTAAAACTCTACTATGAGCTACGTAGG